>CAYLNV010000048.1:0-7637 GCA_964385085.1 uncultured Oscillospiraceae bacterium | reverse complement strand
AGATCGCAGCTTCTGTCAGGATGCGGCTTTCGTCGATGGCTGTGTTTTCCAGCACCTCACGGAGCTTTGCTTCCAGCCGTGCCCGATAATCGGCGACGGTCTGCGCATTGCCCTGCTCCACCTGGGAGACCAGCTCCAGAATGGTCTGACCGCGACTGCGCAGGTCCTTGTCCAGAGCCTGTCCTTCGGTGCAGCGCATGGCATCATACCCTTCAAGCGCTTTTTGGACAACACCCATCATATCAGACAGGAGCGCTTCCTCGTCTAATTCAGGCTTTTCCACTGCGAATACTTCCGGCAGTCGGGACAGGGCGGATGCGCTGATGTCATCGGCTGCGCCGAACTCTGTAACCATCTGACGCATAGCGTTCAGATAGCCTTCCAGCACATTCTTGTTCAGGGTAACCTGAACATCCTCTCCGCCCTCTGTCCGCAGGCTGATATAAACATCTACCTTACCTCTGGAAATGGATGCTTTCACAGCCTGCTTCACAGCGTCCTCACCAAAGGACAATATGCGGGGCAGCCGCACAGAGCAGTCCAGATACCGGTTGTTCACCGATCGCAATTCCACAGTAAATTCTCTTCCGTTTACCGTTTCCACGGCCCGGCCATAGCCGGTCATGCTCTTTATCAAGGTCATTATCCCCTTTTCTCAGGCTTTCTTACGAAAACCCGTGATCGTATATATGGTCTTTTTGTGTTTTGCCATGTGCCGGTCGTAAAGAGCCGCAGCTCCCACACCCAGCACAAAGGCAAGGCAGGCCAGCAAGCCACCCCGCTGCCAAAGCACTGCACCCAGGGCATAGCCAAGGAAAAACAGCACCAGCGGAAGTATGTATAACACTGCCGCTGCAGCCAGCACCGGACCTGAGCTGCTATGAATGACGACCATATCCCCCGGCTTTGCGCCAATGGGATTTTGCGCTGTCAGGATCATGGTTTCCTGCGCCGCTCCGCAGCCGGCACATTGATGGCAATCACCGGAGCAGGCGCTCTGGCGCACATGGACTACCTGAGCAGTACCGTCCTCGTTACACTTTTGGACACGAACCAACTGCTCCATTTATCCCTCCTGAGCCGCCACTGACAGTGTTGCTGACACCACATATGAGCCAATGGTCCCCACATCGGCATAGGCGCTGCTGAATACAACCGTTGCACGCATGGTCGCCGTTCCGGTTTGGGCGTTGGCGAAGTCCACCGTTATGGTCAGATCTTCCTCTGTGATGGAATCGATCAGCTTGGAAGGTCCGCGGACTGTAACCTCCAGGGCCTGGGTGATCATATCCACTTCCATGCCTGCAGGAACATTCACTGCCTCAATTCTGGATACATTTAAGGTCTTGACCTTCAGGTCGGAGAATTTGACTTCCACCTTCGCTTCCGTTACACCGGTCTCGTTGGTTACACCTTCAGGCAGTGTAATAGAGAAGGTCAGGGTCGTATCCTCCGTCAATTCACCCAGATCGACCTCGCCAAGCTGCAGGGAATCCAGATCCTCCAGCAGCGCATCACTGCCGGAAATGCGGATCGTCTTAGGTTCTACGGTTACTGTGCTGTTCGTCTCCGTTGCGCCGCCGCCGTAAACGGTCTCCACCGTCAGGGCGATCTCCTTCACCCGCTGGACCTTTACTGTCAGGTTGATCGCCTCCACATTGGTGGTGATCAGCGCAACATCCACAGGCTGGCCGTCCTTATCGCACAGGTCATAAACATACTGACCGGCAATGGTTACGCTCTGATCGTTCAGGTCTACCCGGATCTTTGCCTGGGCGATCTTTTCCACTACGCTTTCCGGTCCGGAAACCTCAACGGTGCTGTAATCCATCACCGCATTTTCCTTGTCCGCAATAAAGCCTTCCGGTACGGAGCCAATGTATTCTGCCACCACATCCACACTTCTGGTAATTCGCTTTTCAACCGTCAGTGTGATCATGTTGGTGCTTTGGCCCTCCCGGACGATCGCACTGTCAGGAACTGTTCCGGGATAGGAAACATCATAGCTTAGCTGGTGAGTGCCGGCCGCTTCGATGCTTGCCACATTTACAAGAATTTTAATATTGTTTTCATCCAGCTTATTCAGGTCCGTCCGGTTGCCGGACAGGTCCAGCGTTACTGTGGGCAGATCGGATGTGATCATCAGTCCCCGCTCCTGCAAAACATTTTCGTTCTGCAGTACGACTGGGATGTTATAGTATGTCTTTTCTGAGCCGGGGCTTACCACTGTAACCACATACAGCCACAGGCCAAAGGCCACCACCGCAGACAGAATTACGGATACAATTTTATTTTTCACCTGTTTGGTCCCCTTTCTCCTTTTTCTGGAGCTTTTGGCGGAGCTTTACCACCAGATTTTCCTCTGTGGGAGCGGTCTCGGGGCACAGCTCATTGTGGAGAAGCCGATCCAGGGTCTGGGGTGCCAGATGGCGCTTCAACATACCGCCTACCGCCACAGAAATTGCACCGGTCTCCTCGGAAACAACAACTACCACTGCATCGGAAACCTCACTCATTCCCACTGCCGCACGGTGCCGAGTACCCAGATCGGCACTGAGCCGGCTGGTCTCAGACAACGGCAGTACACAGGCAGCGGCGGCCACACGGCCTTCCCGAATGATCATTGCACCGTCGTGGAGCGCTGCTTTGGGGAAGAACACATTCCGGATCAACTGCTCGGAAACCTTACCGTCAATGACCGTGCCGGACTTGAAGTACTCGTCCAAGCGGGTGTCTCTGGCAAAGACGATCAGCGCGCCCACCTTCTCGCGGCTCATGGCCTCGCAGGCCTGGACCGTCTGGGCAATTACCGGCTCTATTTCCTGCTCCGGCTTATGAGTACCCAGCAAACGCTTGATCTTAACGCTGCTTAAATGATCGATCATCCGACGCAGCTCCGGCTGGAACAATACCACAACCGCGATCACGCCGACAGCCAGAAGCTGATTGAGGATAAAGCTGAGGGTATGCAGATTAAACAGATCTGTCAGACCGGCAATGATCAGCACCGTCAGGACTACACCGCCCACTCTGGCTGTACCGGTAGACCGCAGCAGCGGCATTAACTTATAAAGCAAAAAGCCTACAATAAAAATGTCCAAAAGATCTGTAAACTGTATCCCCTGGATCTGCTGCCAAATCGTCTGCAAGTATTCCATACCGTTCCTTCTTCCCCGCATTTTTCCATGCGAAAATCTATCAAAGCGCCGGTGCTTTCGCCCCTGTGGCATATTTAGCCTATTATCTATTCTATTATAGCGAATTTAGCGCCCGATAGCAATAGGAAATCAAAAAAATTTACATCTTTCCAAGGGCCTGCAAAAGCTCTCCGGTCTGCCAGGGTGCAGCGTCGTAGCCGTAGCTGATCCGAACAGTTCCGGTTTCCAGCGTTCCTGCGCTCTCATGAGCCAGAGGCGCGCAATGAAGTCCTGCCCGGACTGCGATCCCCTTATGGGATAGCTTTTGCGCCAGCTCTTCGCAATCCTCCGACGGCACAAAGGACACCGTTCCGCTTTGGTGCTCACCGGCAAATACCTGCATGCCCAGTTTTCTTAATCCCTCTGCACAGCGCTTCACCTGGGCACATTCCCGTCGGTGGATCTTTTCAATACCCACCCGGTCCAGATAGTCAAGCCCAGCACCCAATCCAGCGATCCCCGGCACATTTAGTGTTCCCGCTTCTGCCCGGTCCGGCAAAAAGTCCGGCATTTGCTGGTTGATAGAGTCGCTGCCTGTACCACCTGCCAAAAGTGGCCGGGGCAGTCTGCTGCACAGCAGCAGCCCTGTTCCCTGAGGGCCCAGCAGGCCCTTGTGTCCGGGCATAGCAATAAAATCCGCGCCCCATGCCTTTAATTTTACCGGCAGTGTACCGGCAGACTGTGCCGCATCCACAACAAAGGGAACATCATATTGTCTGCATAACGCAGCCATTTGTTCTACCGGCAGGATATAGCCAAACACGTTGGAGCAATGGGTGAAAACGGCAGCGCTGGCACCTTGTTTCAGGGCTGCTTCAAATGTTTCCAGTGTATGATCCCAATCAAAGAGCGTGCGGCCCGCCACGACGATGCTCGCACCCAGCTCATGCAAGGGCCGGGTAACTGCATTATGCTCAAAACCGGAGATCACCACCCGATCTCCCGGCTTTACAAGCGTACGGATGGCAATATTCAAGCCGTGGGTGCAGTTGGATGTGAACACCACCTGCTCCGGTGGGCAATCGAACATCTCCCCGGCTTTTTCCCGGCAGCGTAGCACCGTTTGGGATGCACGCATGGATGCAGAATAGCCGCCCCGACCGGGATTCCCACAGGTTTCCATGGCGCAGCGGACCGCCTGCTCCACAGCAGGCGGCTTGTGGAAGGAAGTGGCGCCGCTGTCCAAATAATTCATAGCGCCAATTCCTCCATTTTCCCATTCTCTCTGCGTAAATAGACCTTGCGAAAAGGCACATCACTGGCCCGCAGCAGCTCCAGGGCCGGCATTACATCCTCACAGCGGACACGCAGGCTGTATCCGCAGCCCTTTTCCTCCATCCACCGGGGAACGCGCTGTATGCTGCAATCCAATCCCGCCCGCCGCAGCAGCCCTTCCCCTCTTTGGGCCGGTGTAACGGAGCGGAAGGTGATCATACAAAACTTCATAGCAAAAACCTCCTGGGCTACCCTATGCCCAGGAGGTCGAAAATGTGCAAATTCCGTTTGTCAGGCTAATGCCTCACAAACAATTGAAAATTATTGTATTCCTTCGGAAATTTTTGATTATTACACTTTAATTGTCCATTGTCAATTGTCAATTTGTTATCTGCTTGCAGTATTCATTCTTGCAACAGGCAAACAGCGTGGCAGGACATACCACTGCCGTCGCCGGTGAAGCCCAGGTGCTCCTCGGTGGTAGCCTTCACATTGACCTGACTTACCAAGATCCCCAGATCTTCTGCAATGTTTTCCATCATTTGAGGGATGTATTCCTTCAGCTTCGGTTTCTGGGCGATCATGGTTACATCCACATTGCTCACCCTATAGCCGGCTTCCCGAAGCTTCTTCCCCACCTCACGCAAAAGGGCTCTGGAATCTGCGCCCTTATAGGCCGGGTCTGTATCCGGAAAATGGTAGCCAATATCCCGCAAGGCCGCTGCGCCCAGCAATGCATCCATGACGGCATGGAGAAGCACATCCGCATCGGAATGGCCCAGCAGACCCATTTCATAGGGAATCTTCACACCGCCCAGGATCAGATCCCGACCTTCTGTCAGGCGGTGAACATCATATCCGTGTCCGATCCTCATTGTCCTTCCTCCATCAGCATTTCCGCAATTTTTAAATCTATCGGGGTGGTGATCTTGATGTTTCGCTCATCGCCCTCCACGATCTTCACACGCATGCCCATCCGCTCCACAGCAGAGCAATCGTCTGTGATCCGGGCTTCCTGCTCCCCGGCTTGCTTCAGCGCGCCCCGGAGCAGGTCAAAGTCAAATACCTGGGGTGTCTGGACTGCCTGCAGGCGGCTTCGGTCCGGGGTGGCTGCCACCACACCGCCCTGGACCACCTTGACAGTATCCTTCACCGGAACCCCCGGTGCGGCAGCGCCATAGGTATTGGCTGCCCGTACTGTCCTGTCGATCACCTGCCAGGTAACCAGCGGTCTTGCGCCATCCTGAACAGCAACCAGCTTAACTTTTTTAGACAGGGTATTCAGACCGTTCTGTACCGACTCCGGACGGCTGCTGCCGCCTACCACGACCGCTTTGACTTTGTCAAAATCGCGGCAAAGGCCCATGATCTCCTCCAGCAGATCCGGGCGGGTAACGATCACGATCTCCCGGATGGCATCACATTCCTGAAATGCCCTTGCGGTATGCACGATCATCGGCTCTCCTTTCAGGCTTGCCATGACCTTGTCAATGCCGCCCATCCGGGAGGCTGTACCTGCCGCCACGATCACCGCACCGCAGTATTTCAAAGGGAGTGCCTTCCGGGCGAGCCGGGTCAAATCCTGCACTTTCATAGCTTACAGCTCCTTAACAAGCTTCTTATAGTATGTGCCGCGCTCCATAAAGTTCTTGAACTGGTCAAAAGCCGCACAGGCAGGGCTCATCAGGACCACATCCCCCTGCTTGGCAGCCGCAGCCGCTGCCTGCACTGCACCTGTAAAATCACCGCAGTCGATGATCTCCGGGCAGCCAGGCTTATAGTCGGGGCAGTTTTCCACTGCCTGTCGAATTTTCCCGGCGGTTGCACCGTTCAAAAACAGCTTCTTCACGCTTCGGCAAACATAGGGTCCCAGCACATTAAAGGGAATATGCTTATCGTAGCCGCCGGCGATCAGCAAAACCTTTTCCGGGAAGCTGTTGAGACCTGCAATGGTCCGGCTGGGGGATGAGGCGATGGAATCGTTATAAAACCGCACGCCGTCCTTGACCCGGACCAGCTCGATGCGATGCTCCACACCGCCAAAATTCTTAGCAACGGTCCGAATGACCTCGTCCGCAACAAGACCTTCCACCGCCAAAATGGCGGCCATGTAATTTTCGATATTATGGACACCGGGGATCAATATATCCTCTGTGTTCAGTACCGGGGTCTCCCCACGGTAAATAGTACCATCCTTCAGGCACACCTCTGCCCTTCCCTGCCTGGAAAACCGCTTGGTCGTGCCGTTGCCTACAAATTCCCGGGTAATATCGTTATCCTGATTGACGATCAGCTTATCGTGCTCCTTCTGGAATGTAAACAGGTTCTTTTTGGCCTGCACATACTCGTCCATATCCTTGTGGACATCCAGATGGTTGGGCGCAAGGTTCGTAACCACAGCCACGTGGGGGCTATGGGTCATATCCATCAACTGGAAGGAGCTGAGCTCCACAACTGCATAGTCCGTTTCCTTCATCCGGCGGCATACAGGCAGCAAAGGTGTTCCGATATTTCCGCCCAGCCACACCGTCTTTCCTGCTGCCTTCAGCATTTCGGCGATCAGGGTGGTGGTAGTGGTTTTGCCGTCAGAGCCGGTAACTGCCAAAACGGTACAGGGACAGAGGGCAAAAAACACTTCCATTTCACTGGTAACGGTCGCGCCCTTTGCGCGCAGACCTTGCAGAGCGGGATTTTCCGGGTGCATGCCGGGGGTACGGAACACAATATCTGCACAGAGGTCTTCCAGATAGCCATCCCCTACCTGCAATGTGCAGCCAAGGCTTTCCAGCTCCAATATCTCATTGTCCAGTTTTTCTCTGGGGGTTTTATCGCAGCCCACAACTGTGCAGCCGTACTCCAAAAGCAGCCGCACCAGAGGGCGGTTGCTGACACCTAAGCCCAGAACGGCTATCTTTTTTCCTTTCAGGGAATCAAAATATTCATGAAACCGTGTTGACATACATAACACCTCGATAACAGAAATATAGCTTTTCTATAGTATACCCTCTCTAAGATTATTTTGCAAGATATTTGACAATCCCCCTTTTGTAGGTTACAATAGCGGAGCGACCAGGTCGGACAGCCGCGGCTGCAAGCTGAAAAGCTGCAGGTGAGGAAAGTCCGGGCTCCACAGGGCAAGGATAACAGGTAATGCCTGCCGGGGGCGACCCCAGGACAAGTGCAACAGAGAGATGTAGCCGGTTTACCGGTCATAGTGAAAAAGTG
>CAYLNV010000047.1:0-7744 GCA_964385085.1 uncultured Oscillospiraceae bacterium | reverse complement strand
GGTGCGCATTTCTTGTGAATATGCTCTACGGTATCGACACCCGTGCCCGGGCAACCGGTACGGCAATGCCCGACAAGGAGCGGTATGCCCCCTGGTCCGGTGCGCCCATGTCCGGTCGGATAGAGCTGCAGTGGAACGGGCGGGATATTACCATTGAGCGAACCTCAAATGCCCGTACACCGATGGGAGTGTTCCGGGCCTATGAAACAGAAACCGGCCTGGATATCCCGGAGCTGACCGGAAGCAACTGCGGTCAGATGCTTTTGGGTGTAGAGCGCAGTGTGTTCTCAAGGGCAGGCTTTATTCGCCTTGCAGACCTTCCTGTGGTTCAGGATGAAGCACTGCGCAGAAGGCTTAACAATCTGGTAACCACCGGTGATGAAAGCGGAACGGCAGACCGGCTGGGGCAGACCCTGCGGGATCTGAAAAACAAGTGCCGCTCCAATAAGGCCAATGGCCTGATCCCGGAAGCAGAAGCCAGACGCGATGCTCTTTGGCAGCAACTGGCGAGCCTGCAGGACCTGCAGCAGCGGACTGAGGATCTTCAGACCCGGCAGAAGGAGCTGGAGCAGCAGATCCAGGAGCTGGAAAACCATAAAGCAGCGCTGGACTATGCCCGCTATCTGGAAGAATCGGAAAAATTGAAGGCGGCCAGGCAGGCAGAGATGGAAGCAAAGGACCGCTGGCAGACGCTGGAAGCAGAAGCTTCCGCGCTTCCGGAAGGAGAGGAAACGCTTTTACAGCAGGCAGATTCTCTTATGCAGGAGCAGGTCCTTTTACAGGTCCGGCGAAATGCCCTTCCCCAGATGCCGGACAAGCCTGCGCCCGCGACCTTCTTCGTGGATATTACTCCTGAGAAAGCTGTGGAGCAGGCTGCGCAGGATGCAAATAGCTGGAATGTCTTGCAGGCAAAGAAAAGACGGACAACTGTCGCTGCGCCTGTTTGTACCATCGCATCACTCCTGATTGCGGCGGCAGTCCTGTTTTTCGGCCTGACACCGCCTGTTTCTTATATCATTGCCGCCATTGCAGCAGCAGTGGGCATTGGTGCGGCCATCGCCGGAATGGCCACTGTCAGTAAGTGCGCCGGAAGGATCAGCGCGTTGCTTGCAAAGTATCCAGGAAAAGCACCGGATACATGGTCAGGACTTGCCCAGGCTTATGCGCAGGAGCAGGCTTCCTATGAGCAAGCGATGGAAAGCTATGAGGATCAGGCTCAGGATCTTATACAAAAGGAAAATGACTTGCAGCAGCGGATTCAGGCCTTCGCAGGGGATAAGACCCTTGCAGAAAAGCGGCTGCAGTTGGAAAAGGCCCAGCGCCTGAGAAATAAGCTGGAGGACGCGAAAAAGGAAGCCGGCAGAGCAGCGGAATATGCAAAGACCCTGGAGGAGATGACCCAGTCGGTCCAACCGCCGAAAAGCCCGGACACATTACGCTATTCCCGCCATCAAACGGCGGAGCTTCTGGAAAGCGCCCGCTTTGAGCAGCGACAGGTGCAGCTAAAGATAGCGGAATGTGATGGCCAGCGGCAGCTTCAGGGACATGAAGCGGAGCTGCGCAGCCAGTTGGAACAGGAAAAACGGCGCATTTCCCGACTGGAAGATCACTATGAAGCAATCGAGCTGGCACAGACAGCCCTTTCCAAGGCAAGCCTTGCCTTGCAGCGGCGGTTTGCTCCGAAGATATCCAAACGCACCCAGGAGCTGTTCCGGGGCATGACCAAGGACCGCTACAAGAGAGTGGTCATGGCGGAGGATATGCGATTGAGCATTGCGGCAGAAGACGAGGATACCCTCCGGGATGCCCAGCGCCGAAGCGATGGAACGATCGACCAGTTGTATCTGTCCCTGCGCCTGGCGGTGGCGGAGGAGCTGACTCCCGATGCGCCTGTGGTGCTGGACGATGCACTGGTGCGCTTTGATGACACAAGACTGGCTTCTGCTATGGAGATCCTGAAGGAGGAGGCTCTGCAAAAGCAGGTGATCCTCTTTACCTGTCAGGAACGGGAAGCTGCCTGGATGCAGGAAACCTGAGATTTTGGAATATCTACCAAAAATATATGGACCGGAATGGCAAATATTTGGTAAAAAGACTTGACAGAACGGAAAATATAGGATAAAATCTCATTTTAAAATGGGAGGTAGGATATATGGAAATCAGAGAGGTTACTTATTTAGCAGTTGTCCTTCGGGTGCTGACGGCTCTTGTGATCGGCGGCCTGATCGGTATGGAGCGGGGCATGAAAAACCGTCCTGCGGGCCTGCGTACATATATGCTGGTCTGTACCGGTTCTTGTCTGATCATGCTGACGAACCAATATATTTTCCAGGTGTTTGGCACCGGCGACCCGGTGCGTATGGGCGCACAGGTGGTCAGCGGCATCGGCTTTTTGGGCGGCGGTACGATCATCGTTACCCGTCGCAGCCGGATCAAGGGTCTGACCACAGCGGCCGGACTTTGGTCTTCAGCGGCGGTGGGTCTTGCGTTGGGTATCGGTTTTTATGAAGCAGCCATTATTGGCGGTGCGGCCATTTTTGTGATCATGACGCTCCTTCAGAGCATGGATAACAAAATGCACAGCGTTACCAAGCGTATGGACATGTATGTGGAATTGGCCGGTGAACTGGCCTTGGGCGATTTTTTGCGGGAAGTCCGGGAAATGGATCTGAGCGTCAGCAATGTGCAGCGTGAGACCGGCGCAGATAAGGAAAACGGCAGTCGGGCATACTCTGTTACCGTAACAGCGCAAAAACGCTATCACCACATTGAGATGATGGAAAGGATCAGCGCGATCCCCGGTGTTGTATTCCTGGAAGAGCTTTAATAAATCATAAAGGGTGTGCTGCAATTTTGCAACACACCCTTGTTTGTTACAAGCTTGCAGAATTTATGTTTGCTGAACAAATACGAATTGTCAATTTGCTTAGCAGTCCGCAAACTGAAATTTATATATTGGCGCAATTTGCGCGGCATCTTGCAAAGAACAAGCTGGTTTGCTATAATGGAAAAAATTGACCCTTTTCAGGAGGCATTATGAATATCATCATTGCAGGCGGCGGTAAAGTGGGACGGACCCTTGCCCGGCAGTTGGCAGCGGAAGGCCATGACCTGACGCTGGTGGACCGGGATCATCGGATCTTGGAAACGGCGGTGGAGCAGTATGATGCCATCGCAGTACAGGGCAATTGCGCATCCAAGGAGGTGCTTTTGCGGGCAGGTGTAACAGATGCAGACCTGCTGATCGCGGCCACCAACGCAGACGAAGTGAATCTTTTGTGCTGTATGACCGGACACGGCCTGAATCAAAACCTGCACACCATTGCCAGGATCCGCAATCCGGAGTATGCCGATCAGGTCATGACGATGCCGGATGTGTTCCCCTTATCTATGACGGTGAACCCGGAGCGCCATGCCGCAATGGAAATTGAGCGGCTGCTTCGCTTCCCCGGCTTTCTGCGTCGGGATTCCTTTGCCAAAGGCCGTACACAGATCGTGGAGCTGCGGATCGGAAAAGACAGCAAGCTGTGCGATGTTCCCTTGAGCGAATTGAGCAGCATCGTCAAGTGCCGGGTACTGGTGTGTGCAGTTCTGCGCGCCGGTACGGCTGTAGCCCCCAGCGGTAATTTTGTGCTTCGGGAGGGCGATCGGATCTTCGTAACCGCGCCCACTGCCAATCTGACTGTGCTGCTGAAGAACTTGGGCATCATCACCCGGAAGGTGCGGAAGGTCATGCTTTGCGGCGGTGGCAGGGTCAGCTATTATCTGGCAAGTCTTCTGGAGAAGGACGGCATTTCCGTTCAGATACTGGAAAAAAGATATGAGCGCTGCGTGGAGCTGGCGCAGCTCCTGTCCAATACCTCGGTGATCCATGCCGATTGCAGCAGTCAGGCGACCTTGGAGGAACAGGGGATCGGCGACTGCGATGCGCTGGTGACCCTGACCGGTATGGATGAAACGAACATGGTGGTCTCTCTGTACGGCGGAAGCCGGGGCGTACCCCAGATCATCACCAAGCTCAGCCGGGGCGAAAACAGCAGCATTGGCGACTCCATGGCGCTGGGCAGCATGATCTGCCCCAAGGAGCTGTGCTGCAACCAGATCGTCCGCTATGTGCGGGCCATGCAGAATCAGACCGGTGCGGCAGTATCTGTCCATGCCATTGCAGACGGACAGGTGGAGGCAGTGGAATTTCTGGTGGACGAATCCACGAAAAACTGCAATGTGCCCCTGAAGCAAATGAAGCTGAAGCCCAATGTGCTGGTGGTGAGCATTACCCACGGTGTCCAGACCCAGATCCCCAACGGTGATTCTGTGTTTCAGCAGGGCGATACGGTGGTAGTGGTTACCAGCGGTCGGGGTGTGCTGCAGAAGATCAACGATATTTTCGCCTGAGAGAAGGTTTTCTATGAATGTTAAGATGATTGGGCGGTTCTTGGCCCAGATTATCTCCATAGAGGCAGTTTTTCTGCTGCCGGCCCTGGGCATCAGCTTAGGGAATGGCGAATGGGATGCGGTAAAGGGCTTCGTGTTCACGCTGATCATTATGGCGGCAGCGGCAGGTACACTGTTCTTGCTGTGCCGAAGGACCGGACGGCTGTTCGGTGCAAGAGAAGGCTTTGTATGTGTCAGCTTCAGTTGGATCACCTTGAGCCTGCTGGGCGCACTGCCTTTTTGGATCTCCGGACAGATCCCCTCCTTTGTGGACGCTCTGTTTGAGACAGTATCCGGCTTTACCACTACCGGTGCTTCCATATTGGCCGATGTAGAAAGTCTTGACAAGGGGCTGCTGTACTGGCGCAGCTTTACCCACTGGATAGGCGGCATGGGTGTGCTGGTATTCCTGCTGGCAGTGGCGCCTGGCGGCGGAAAGGGAAGCGGCTTCACCATGCACCTGCTGCGGGCGGAAAGCCCTGGGCCGGATGTGGGCAAGCTGGTGCCGAAAATGAAGCAGACCGCCATCCTCCTGTATTTGATCTATGTGGTGATGACGGTGATCAACATTCTGTTCCTGCTGGCAGGCGGGATGTCTCTGCTGGAGGCGCTGTGTACGGCCTTTGGTACAGCGGGAACAGGCGGCTTTGGTATTAAAAACGATTCCATGGCCGGTTATAGTCCCTATATCCAGAATGTTACAACGATCTTTATGCTGCTGTTCGGTGTGAACTTTAGCTGCTATTATCTGATCCTTTTGCGTCAGGTAAGAAGTGTATTTAAGGACGAGGAGCTGCGGCTGTATATTTGTATCGTGCTTGCAGCCATTGCGCTGATCTGCTGGAATATCCGGGATCTTTACGGGAGCGCCGGGGAGACCCTGCGCCATGCAGGATTCCAGGTGGCATCTATTATGACCACCACAGGCTATGCCACCACAGACTTTGACCTGTGGCCCAGCTTTTCCAAGACGATCCTGCTGGCGCTGATGGTGGTCGGCGCCTGCGCCGGTTCTACGGGCGGCGGCATCAAGGTGGCAAGAGTCTTGTTGCTGTTTAAAATTTTGCGTCGGAATATCCGAAGGATCCTGAATCCGCAAAAGGTCCAGGTGGTCCGCAACAATGGTCGGGCCATGGATGAAAAGGTGCTGGACAATACAAATGCCTATTTGGCTGCTTATGTGATCATTCTCGTTCTGAGCTTTTTGCTTGTTTCTCTGGACGGTTTTTCCACAGGCACGAATCTGTCTGCGGTTCTGTCCTGCTTCAATAATATAGGCCCCGGACTGGAGGCAGTAGGACCTACCTGCAATTTCGGGGCATACAGCGTATTTTCCAAGCTGGTTCTGATCATAGATATGCTGGCTGGCAGACTGGAGATCTTCCCGATCCTGGTGCTTCTCAGCCGCAGCACATGGAGCCGCCACGGACAAAAATAAAAAAGAAATGACCCTTGACCGTGTATCTTCCGATTACATCGATCAAGGGTCATTTCTGTTCACTCTTAGTATCTAACATCATTGGTTAACCTCTCTTTCTACAGGCTGGACACAGCTTTCCAATTTCTTAGATCCCATCCGTATCACGACTTATTCTTGCGATATCCCATCAGCGGGATGTGCTTGTGTGTAGGTAGATCAAATTCAAAGGAAAACGGTGTCTGATCGCTCATATAAGATGTTTGCACCTGACCACTTCAAACCCAGTTTATGATATTTGTTAAAGCGGTAATTTGGTTGATCGATCGTTCTAATGACTTCCATCTCTTACATCCGTTTAAGTTGTGTGCGGATCAGAGTGCAGCCGATCTTTATGAGCTTGCAGGGGATTTGCTAGTACATTGGTATCACCCTTTCTGACTATAAAATAGCACAACTTTACGCTGTTTTCAAGATGTAATATTGTACAAAATCACAGAATGTCTTTCGTGCAAAGTCATAAATATCTCATACGAGAACGAAAAAACGTTGACAGATCAAAAACAATATTATATAATAAATCTGTTAGGCGCGGTGCAGGATCTTGCACCGCGCCCAATGTTTGCAGGAAACGGTCCTCTGTGTCATTGCGAGGAGCGAAGCGACACTGTGAAAGCAAACTTATAATCTGACAGAAAAGCCGTGAACGATAAGTTGGTCGTTCACGGCTTTTTATGGGTTCGATATATGCAATATTGATTTTGGATCATTCCTGCAAATGATCTGCGATAGCGTCGAAAAAGACTTTATTGGAGGGGCATACATTTGGACCGGTGAAGTACTTCCGCCACACCTTGTTGTCCCTGTGCTTCCAAGCGGCTACTATGACGGCACGCATCGCCCGTTCTACAGCTTTACTTCCGGACTTGTTCAGCATTTCTGCGATCCTGGTATACAAAACTGTCTCCAGACACACATCCCGATCCTGATAATATAAGGGGATCGCCTCGCAAAGCTGCCGATAACCGGTCCGATGGGTAGGGAAGCTTAAGCTGTGCAGATGCATGATCACCTGTGAACGAAGGTCCTCGGGTGTCTGGCTGCTTTGCCACTGATTTACCATATGGATCACCCGAACCCGCAGCGCATTGAGACAAGGACTGATCATCAGATAACCAATGCGCAGCTCTGCACAGGCCTGTTCGATGTAGGGCATCAGCAAGGACGTGATGGCAATGGTTACCGGTGGAAGCTGCGCCGTTTCCTGTAATACGGTCAGGCCATCCTTGTAGGGAAGCATAAGGTTGATGACCAGCACTTGCGGATCAAAGGAAGCGATCAGCTCCAGGGCGGTCTCACCGTCCTGACAAGTACAGACCTCAAATTCTGCGGAAAATGCCTGTTTTGCCGCCGCCAGAAAAACATCGTCGCTATCTGCAATCAACATCCGATGCAAGTGTATCACCTCCTGAAAGAAAGAATACCATGACATGGATGGAATTTCAAGGTAGCGTTTCCGACATTTTCCGACCTTTTCAGACTTTAGAATCGACGATTGACATTTATGCTGATTTATGAGAAAATAAAACAATAAATTTACAGAACAAGGGGATAATTTTATGTTCCAATCCAGAACCAATACCTGCGGTGAGCTGCGCATCTCGGATGCGGGCAAGTCCGTTACCCTGGTGGGCTGGCTGGAGAACATCCGTGAGGTGGGCTCCAACTTTGCATTCCTGGTCCTGCGGGATTACTACGGTACGACCCAGATCGTGGTGGAGACCGAGGAAATGATGAATATCATTAAGTCTGTCAATAAGGAGTCCACCATTTCCGTTACCGGTACTGTCCGGGAGCGGGAGAGCAAGAATCCCAAGCAGGCCACCGGCGAGA
>CAYLNV010000046.1:0-7910 GCA_964385085.1 uncultured Oscillospiraceae bacterium | reverse complement strand
GCTTCCGCACTGGTCAGCTTGGAATAGGAAACATTCTTACGCTCGTTGGCATAGAGCTTATCCGCTGCCGCTCTTGCTGTGGTAATGACTTCCTCTGCATCCAGCGTGATCTCGTCCGGGATCGCCTGGATCAGCGTCTCTACATACTTCACATACTCAGCTCTCAGGGCCTTGATCTGCGCCTCGGCATCCTCCAGCGCGGTCGCATCCACCAGTACTCTCTGAGGACCGGTCAGCGCATCGTAATCTGCACGAAGCTCCAGAACCTCAGGCTCATCCTCCAGCGTCAGGGGGAACTTCTCCTTCAGGGCATCCATCCGCGCCTGCATTGCCGCTGCCACCCGTGCATCGTTCAGCTCTGTTGCCTTGGTGTGAGCTTCCAGCAGGTGGGCATAGTTCTTCGTATATTTCTGCTGACGGGTATTAAAGCCGTTGTAGGTATCCATCAGCGGTTGCAACTGGGTCAGGCTATCGGCATCCACCGTTTCCAAATCAATGGTATCGATCTTGCACTCTAAGAGATCTGTTTCAGACTCCCGCAGCAGATCCAGCTGCTGGATCAAAGACTTATACCGCCAGGACAGATTGTCGTAAGCAGAGCGTGCAGACTTGATCGCTGCTTCGCTTTCCAGGGTGATCTCGCCCAGGTCAGTGATCATCTTGTCAACTGCTCCTGCGATCTCCCAGTCCTCGTCGGTTACATTCAGAGGCATCATCTTCAGATCTGTGCCGTTGGAGTAGTACAGCTCGCCATCATCGCCCAGCACATAATACTGAGGTGCGTCAGCCATAATGCGGTTGTTATCTTTTACCTTCACTTCTCCGATGGGTGCATCCCAGTCTGTAAGCGCAATGCACTGGAAGCCGCCGTTTGTATCGAAGGAATAGTAGAGCAAGTTCCTTTCCGTGTCAAACAGCACATTCTTACACCACAGGTGCTTACCGGCGGAATTATCGATGGTCGTCTTGTCGAAGGAGATCACTTCCTGGACCTGGAAGGTCTTGTTGTCTGTGTCATAGGTGAAGCAGAACAGGGTTTCAGACACCACTGCCCAGAACCGGCCCTCTACCACCGGGTCCTGACCGAAGCCGCCGATAAAATCAATCGTTTCAGGCAGGCCTGTAATATGATCTCTGGGATCCAGCACTGCCAGTGTCTCACGGTTTTCATAGTCAAAGACAAATATCTTTGCCGACAGGCCTTCCGGTGCTTCGACCGTCGTACCGGTGCCGGGAGAGGTGCTGGTTGCGCCATAGAGCAAGCCGTCGTAGTACTCAAGGCCGGTTACCGCGCAATCCTGAACCACATTGCGTTCACTGTACCAGCGGCCGGTCTTTGTGTTATACACGGTAACCGCACCGCCATATTCACCGGTGTCCGGAATCGTACCGGCGAAGACATAGCCATCACCGGCTGCCAGCGCATGGACACGCTTCTGACCGGTCTCTTCGTGGTCCAGCTTCCACCGCTGGATGTACTCGTTGGTCGGGGGATATGTGGCTGTCTCCTTTGTGCCGGGGTAGATCTCGTTCAGCGTGGTAGAGCTGTAGTTGCCCGTGTAGAGCTTGCCGTCGTACCAAATAGCGCTGTCGCCCTGGCCGCCGGTCTTATAGTAATACTCGACCTGACCGGTCTTGGTGCTGTAAATACCGGAAATATCACTGTTAAACACACCGATATGGATCTCGCCGGAGTTCGGCTCGCCGTTTACCACGCTGCGGATCGCCGCACCGCCGCCGCCGTGGATCACCAGGTTATCCCAGGCCTTGTATTCCTGGGTATCCAGATTGAAGTACCGGGGGTGTCCGCCGGAGGTGGTCCAGGTCAGCAAGCACCGCTCACCGCTCAGGGTAACCAGGCTGCTGCCGCTGCTGCGGAAGCCGATGCCTTCATTGCCGAAGCCGGGGGTCTTGGAGAACTGTTTGGTCTCCACATCGTACTCATACAAGCCGTAGCCACTGATGACCATATACTGTTTGCCATCGATCACTTCGGTGGCATTCATATTCATACCGCCGAACATACCGTGGTCTTCATACAGCTCCATGGTATCGGGTTTGACACAAATGAAGCTAGTCGTCTTACCGGAATTGATACCGGCAACCAGGTAATCTCCGTCGCCCAGCATACTTAGGTTGTTCAGGTAACCGACCGTTCCCATCATATGGGTAACATCCACAGTCCCTACCACCTGTTCGGTGGCCAGGTCGAACTTAATGATCGCAACCGTCGTATCGTTATGGACAGACATATACAGGAAGCCGTCGTGATAGATCATACCGTGGAACTGGGATACAGTGTCCTTATACACAGAGCCGACCTCCCGGTACTCCTGCGTCTGAGGATCATATACACCCAGGACACCGCTGTAATAGGTTCCGAACCACAGCTTTCCGTCCGGTGTGGGGCAGATGGTGTATGCGCCGGAATAAGTCTGCATCCAATCCACCGTGCCAAATTTAGGTGTCCAACTGGTTTCCTTGGTGTAGGGATCGTACCGGACGATGTACTTACCGCCACCGCTGATCCAAACGATCCCGTCCTCGCCCTGACGCATATCCGTTGTGCGGCTATAGCCGGTATAGATCTTATCCGCCAGCTCACCGGTGTCCAGATCATAGACCAGAGTATATCCGCCTTCTATCGGCAGGAAATAATAATCGTGGCCGTAGATCTCGGTAATCAGGCCGTCACCCAGGGCATCCGCCACAGGCACTACGTCCTCCTGCACCACAACAGGAACAACGGTCTTGTCTTCCTGGGAGGTGTAGTCGAGCTTGCCCTTTTGGGCGATCACCTGAGAAATGCTCATATAGCTGTTGGTATTGTAGGGGGAGTTCTTGTAGGATTCGAATACCATAATGTATTCCTTGCCGGCTTCAAACTCCCAGTAGCCAACAAAGCTGGTCTGGCCGTCATCCACCGTGGCGGATATGCCATCGTTATACATGGTAACCTTGCCCACCCGGTTGCTGGGATCCATTGCAGCTCCAACATCCTCTGTATCCGCAGGCAGGATGTAGACTGCACAGGTGCCGCCGGAGGTCTGCACCGCATGGTTCATCGTCAGGGTGTAGATGCCGCTGCCGGGGCTCTTGATCCGGACAGCGACCCAGGCATCCACCTTATGGAAGAAGCGCATACCGCCGACCCGGTAGAACCGGTGGAGGCCGCTGGGTGCATCGCCTGTGTCGGAGGTTTCCCACTTCCACTTCAGCGTGCCGTTGTACCACATCGTATCCAGCTCGCTCTTTACATCTGCAATGAACGTCTTGGAGGAGGAGAAATAACCGTTCAGGCTGTCGCCCATATCGAAATCGTACACAAAGCCGCTGTGGACCGTATCTGTCTTAACTGTGCCGTCAGAAAGCACACCGTCCCTGGTCATCTTGATCTCATTTAAGAACAACTGCGTGCCCTTGGTGAGCTCAAACACCAGCACATACTCTTCTTCCATGCCGAAGGTATATTCGCCCAGGTAATACGTACCCTTTTCCTCAAACAGCGCACCCTTGACCAGCAGGTTTTCCTCTGTCATAGCCGCTGCGATCTTTTCTTCGGTCAGGGTCATAGCAGATCTTGCGGGGATCAGGTAAATATTTGCTACTATTTTGCTGTCAGCACTGGTGGTCAGGCGGATATCATAGGTGTCCGTGCCGGGGTTCTTGATCCGGAAGGCATACCATTGATCCTCCAGATCCCGGAAGTTTTCCGTGGTCTTGAACCGGAAGCAGCCTTCCCGGAAGGACGCGTTGGGCGCGGAAAACCCGGTGCTCATTTGTTCATATTTCCAGGCAGCTTCGCCGCTGTCATACAGCGCCTGAAGCACCTGGTACACACGGACTGAGCCATCCTCATTGTAACGGCTGGTGGGTCCCTTCTTAAGGAGGGCCTCATCATCCGCACTCAGGTCGAAGTCATAGAGCTTCTCATTCACAGCAGGAATGGGCTGATCCTCCACCGGCTCGGTCAGGGTAATGGTGTTCAGGTATATCCGCTTGGCGCTGGTGGCCTTGATCATAATGATGTATTCGCCAGCAGCGTCGAAGGTGTAATCTGCCACTTCGATTTCCGTCATGGTGGCGGTAAACTCCACTGCACCGGCCTCATTCTGCTCTGTCATGGCAGCCGCCAGCTCCGCTTTTGTCATCGTGGCTGCAGGTGCGGGGATGATATACATTGTGCCCACATATCCGACTGCATAGGTTTTGGTCGCGGTAACCGTATAAGTGCCTGCATTGGCAAGCTTTACACGGAAGGCGACCCAGTTGCCAACGGTTTCCTGATAGGTCGGATTGCCGTTTTTATCCGTTGCCGGGATCGTTGCGCCATTTTCATCGGTATCATAGCGCATACGCACACCGCCGTCTGTATCGGCCATCAGCCGCATTTCACCGAAGCTTGTGCCCTCCAGCATCCAGTTCAGATCGCCTTCGGCATAATGCTTTGCAATACAGTTCTTTATCGTCTCACCGCAGGCATAGCACTTGCTGGTAAAGTCCCGGTGGGCAATGCTCTCACCGGTTTTGAACATAGGCAGGCGTTCTTCTTCGGTGTAAAGGGCAAAGTTGTAAATACCGTCGGTGTATGTACCGGCGCAGTCTGTATCACCGGGGTCTGTGGGCTCGTAGTCGTCAGCCACATCCGCCAATGCGATGGTGCTCAGATACATCGTGCGCTGTTTGCTGTTGGTATTATAGAAAACAAGGGTATACTCACCGGCGGTGAGATCCCACGTACCAATGGATGCCCGTGTTTGACCGGGCATTACATTGGTCGACAGCAGATTGCCGGAGACCCCGGAACGGTCTGCCATTTTTTCGCTGATCTGATCCAGAGTCAGAGCGCCTTCAAAAATGTATGCAGCAATGCCCGACTGTGTTGAGTTGCCGGTTGCGGTAATGTCGTGCATACCGCTTTCTGTTACATTCAGGGTGATCGCAGACCAGCCAGCCTCCCCGATCTTAAAGGCCATTCCTCTGTCTTCCTTGTACCGGGAAGAGATCTGGCCCAATGTGCCCGTAGAATCGCCCACAATTTTCCAGCCCAGATCGCTATAGGCTTCGTTCAGGTGATCCCTCACCTTATGGTTCTGTCCGCAGCCGCAGCTCACATTGATCGCATTGTTACTGTTTGCATCTGCCACATTTTCATAACCGGAGATCTCATAGAATTCAAAATTCCAGAAATCGCCCTCGATCGATTCACTGGGCTCGGTAGCTTCGCCGGGTTCTGTGGTTTCACCGGGAGCAGTTGTGTTGCCGGGTTCTGTCGTATTGCCGGGAGCAGTCGTGCCGCTGGGTTCGGTAGCTTCCTCAAGCACCAGTGCCAGCTCGCCGATGTAGGCATACTGGGTATTCACATGCTTCAATACGACGATGTGATCGCCTGCGGTAAAAGCCATTTCCCCGAATGTGGCGGTCAGTGTGCTGCTGTCCAGGCTGATCTGACCCAAGCTGTGCTCAGAAGCATCATTTGCCGCCATCAGCTCCGCAACTGTACCGGCCGCAGTCAGTTCGGCAGCGGAGAATACATATGCTTCAAAAGTACCGGTAGCCGCGGCGCTTGCGGTATAGCGCAGGCTGTATGTACCGGCTTCAGGCACATTGATCTGATAGGCAGACCAGCCATTTTTATCGCTGCTCTTCGCCCGCAGACCCCAGTTGCCTTCCGAACGGAAGTACAGATTGGAGACACCCACATCACTGCTGCTGCCCACATACTTCCACTTCAGTGTGTCATACAGGCTTGCCAGATGGTCCTCCAATTTCTCATCACAGCCGCAGAAGCAGTTGTTTCCGTAGTGGAGTCTGGTCAAAACACCGTTCTTCAGGAACAACGCATTATAACCCTCGTCCTGCTCTGCATTGTAAAGGATAAAATCATAGGTCAGGACTGTCTGCCCGCCTTCTGTGTCCGCGAAGGTGGCGGGCACAACAAATGACATCAGTATACAGACCAAAAGCAGGAGCGCTGTCGATCTAGTAAATATTTTTCTCATGATTCCTTCCTCCTAAATAAAGTTTTCCATCCAGTAACAGATTACCATACCCATTTGCTCTTGTGTTGTAAAATTGTGCCTATCTAATGTGTATTTTGCCGGTAATCTATGGTTTTTTCCCCACTGGTTTGTTAAAAAGCCACAGCAGGACCGATCCCTGCCGTGGCTTTCAAATCTATCATTCTGCTTTGACCTTCTGTTTGGGGATTGTAGGGCGGGGGTTCTGCTCCGCCTTTACCGCACCGTCAAATTTCTGTTTGAAAAACAGAAATCAATGATCACAGCTTTTTGCATCTGTTCATCAGACCATATACTTTTTTGGGGCTTTCTCCGATACATCTTTGGAACACCCGGGACATATAGCTTACATCACAAAAGCCGCACATATCGGATATATAGGGCAGGGAATATTGGGATTGCCGCAAATACGCAAGGGCATGGGCCACCCGTAATTGCTGGAGGTATTGCGAATAGGTAAAGCCTGTAACCCGCTTAAAATAACGGTACATTCCTCTGCGGCTGATGCCCCCCTCCTGCAAAAGCCTTTCTTCCTCGATCTTCTCCGGGTAATGGATATTCAAATAGAACAGGATCTGAAAGATAGGACAAAGCTGGGTCTGGGCAATGCGCAGTGCTTTTTTCCGATATTTGTCCGATATGGCAAACTCCGGAAGGGAGAAAAGGCTCTCGATCTTCTCGTAAATTTCCTCTTTCCTCACCATCTCTTTAGGAGTATATCTGAGCATTGCAAGCCAGGACAGATGCTCCTCTGCCAGCTTTTGGGACTGGGGACTGAGCATTACATACAGAGGGATCGAATATCCCAGCTCCTGAGAAAAGGCAGGCAAACAAAGATTCGCGATGGTATTGACCAGCCGATCCGGCTGGGTCTGCAGAAACAGCTTGTAGCTTACATTCAGTTCCAGTACTTCTGTATCACCTTCTGTGAATGAGATCTCGTGATACATACCGGAGGGAACGATCACCACAGAGCCTTCTGTGCAGTGGAAGGTTTGATCTCCCACGATATGGGTGTACTTGCCGTAGCAGCAATACCAGACTTGTGCAAAATCGTGGATATGCCCATCATTGATGTCTTTTTCAAATCGCGATTGGCTTGCAAAGGCAACGTATCGGCTGGCTTGCATCTTTAAAAATTCAAAGACTATTGCGGATCGCTCTCCCAATGGCCGCATACCTTTCGCCCCCTTTCTTTTTTAACTATACCATATCTCACAGATTTTTGTGAGAACTATCGTGCCAATATTGATATCTGTTGACAGGCATATTTTTTTGTGGTATATTGTTTTTTGATAAAAGCTGTGAGGAAGACACAGCCCTTTGTAAGATTCCCAGAGAGAAGCCTGCTTGGTGAAATGGCTTCGTACCCCTGCAAAGCGGCTACCACTTCTGAGCCGACTGCCGGAAATGGCAGTCCGGGCACGCCCGTTACCGCGTCAATGAGTGGCAGAGCGATCTGCAACCAGGGTGGAACCGTGGAATACTTTTGTATCCCACCCCTGATCCTTCAGGGGTGGGTATTTTTTATTATCCAACTCTGAAAACACCTTTCCGGCAACTGGCCGTCCTTTTGCCACAACGTATGTTTTTCTGCACTTTATCGTAGGGCTTATGGCTGTCTTCCGCCACTAAGCACCATTGAACCCAATAACGGCAGGAGGCAGCCATAAGCCCTACCTTTAAACCAAAAGGAGAAAATGATTATGAGCGAAGAAAATCTGTACACCTTTGAAAATCCCGAGTACCGGAAAACCTTCTGGCACACCTGCTCCCACATTATGGCACAGGCGGTCAAGCGTCTGTGGCCGGAGGTCCAGCTTGCCATCGGTCCTGCCATCGACGAAGGCTGGTACTACGACTTTGATGCCCCCTTCTCCTTCACGCCGG
>CAYLNV010000045.1:0-7976 GCA_964385085.1 uncultured Oscillospiraceae bacterium | reverse complement strand
GGGAGGCTCTGAGCCTCCCTCGCCTAGAGGGAGGGGGACCGCGTCAGCGGTGGAGTGGTTTTTGAGAACCCCTCCGGGTCGCCGCAAGGGCGACCCACCTCCCCTTACACAGGGGAGGCTCTGAGCCTCCCTCGCCTAGAGGGAGGGGGACCGCGTCAGCGGTGGAGTGGTTTTTGAGAACCCCTCCGGGTCGCCGCAAGGGCGACCCACCTCCCCTTACACAGGGGAGGCTCTGGCGCGTTAGCGGCGGGAGCAACATGCCCCTGCAACACCAACCGACCTTGTGTGAAAGAACAATGGATCTACAATATACTGTGTTACAGGGGGACGAAAAGTTAAAAATAGGATTATCTTGCTATAAAAGATAGCAAGTACATCCATTGATTGATTGAGAAAAGTATGTTAGAATAGGTTTGGAAAAGTATATTGTCGTTATTGGCAAACTTTTTAGACCCTGTTAGGCACGGTTTAAGCACCGTAATTTTACCGCAGGGTCAGAAGGGAGACAAAATGAAGCAATTGTTCAAACGATTCACAGCCCTGTTGCTTTTGCTGTGTCTGATGGCCTCATTTGTCGTACCCGCAACCTTTGCGGATACAGAGGGCACTGACGGCACTGGCAGCAACACTTCATCCGTTACCTACGACTTCGAGGTGTACAACAGTACAGACGCGAAGCTCAGTCAGTATACATGGGCGGACAAGCAGATCAAAAATACGGTCAAGCTTGCAGACGGCACCGATGCCGAAAGCTACGCAGGCAAGACCTATAAAGAGCTGATCGATGACCTGTATGCTGACAGTGAATGTGCCCTGAACTGGGGTATTCATACCAATTTGAAAAACAGCAAATTCAGTAACACCACCTACAATCACGGTCTTTATGTCTATTCCACGACTGTAGGCGATTACATGGCATTTTCTCTGGACGCGCCTACTGCAGAGAGTACTGCGTATGAAGTTTCTCTGAACATCAGCCGGACAGACAATAAAGCCGACATTTATCTGCTGTCCGGCGATGCGGATCTGTCCACCGCGCTGACAGAGGAAAACAGACTGTTTAGTGTTACTGGCAAAGGCGAATTTACCGGTAATGTTACCCTGAGCGGCGAGGAATACCTGCTGGTGGTGAAGATCACATCCGTTGCAAACAAGTATTATTTCGGCTTTAATGAGCTGACCCTGACCTACGAGGAAACTCCGGAGGAGACAACTCCCGCACTGCAGTCTGTTTCCTATGATTTCGAAGTGTATAAGAATTCGGAATTCATTACCGATGTCGGTCTGACAGCGGACGCGGAAAAAGGCTATTATGCAGGCGACCTGGATCTGAAGTCTCCCAGCAAGACCAGCGGTGTGAATAAGTGGTTCCAAAACAACTATGGCACGAAGATCAACTGGATCCCTGCAGGAACGAACTGCTCCACTGTAACAACCTGGGACAACTATATTAAATTCTGGAAATTCCGGGGCGCAAGCGATGAAGGTTTGCGGATGGATACAGCTGCAGGCGGCTATGCCGCATTCCTGATCCAGGTTCCCGCAGCCGCTACATACTCTGTGGACTTGACAGCCGGCAGTAAATCCTCTACGGTAAATGTTTATATTCTTAAGCCGGCTGAAGACTTTGCCGTGTCGAGTGATCTCGCATCAATGGGCACAGCGAAAACTGCGATCAACGGCTATCTGGAAAGCCAGACTCCTGCAGGTGTTACGCTGACTGCCAACGCTACTGTCAGCAATGCGTTTACCTGGACCTGTGAGGAAGCCGGCGAGTATATATTCGTGGTTCAGACACCCGAAAGTGACCGCGTCTATCTGCGGGAAATGGTCCTGACACCGGAAGGCTATACCGATGGTGGTTCTGAGAGCACTCCCAGTGAGAGCACCACTGCTCCTGAGACGACTACCGTTCCTGAAACTACCACTGCCCCCGAGCAGACTACCGCTCCCCAGGAGACAACTGTACCTGAGGAGACCACTGTACCTGAGGATACCACTGTGCCTGAGGATACTACACCTGAGGAGATCCCTGCAGTGGGCACATTGGTGGCGACCTATGACTTTAAGCTGTATGAAAGCACCGATCCCATGATCAGCCAGTACGACTGGACTTATAATAAGATCAGCAAGGCTGTTAAGAAAACGGACGGCACAACGGACAGCAGCTACAGCAACTATACAGACCTGATCAATGCCCTGTATGCAGACGATAACTGCAGCCTGAACTGGGGCATCCATACCACCCTTCGCAACAGTATATTTACAAAGGGCGCAGCAAACTACGGCTTGTATACGGTGGCTGTAAATGTAGATGACTATATGGTCTTCTATTTGGATGCACCGTTTAAGGGAAGTGTTACATACGAAGTCTCTTTGGATGTCAGTCTGGCGCGTGATGACGCGAATGTTTATCTCCTGGAAGCAAATGCAGATCTGGAGACGGCTCTGACTGAGGAGAACCGGCTGTTTAGCCGTATGATCACGGAAGCAGGCGTTTATACAGACAATGTAACCCTGAGCGGCGATAAGTATCTGCTGGTGATCCACCATAAGCTGCTGTATAAAGATAGCGCCAAGCAGCAGTTTGGTATTCGCGGGCTGACCCTGACCATTGCAGACGCTGGCAGCGAGCCTGTAGAGATCCCTGACTGCGAAGGCACCTATACCGACAATGTTTACAACTTCGCTCTGTTTAATGAGGAAGAGCGCAAGGGTATGTTCCTGGCAGGAGATACCCTGAAGCTTCGCAACTATACCAGCTCCTGCTATTACTGCGGCAAGAGCATCAAGGACTGCCTTGCAGAGGAATACGCAGATGGACACCTGAACTGGGTCCTGGAGGGCACTACCTTCGGTGAGCTGAGCTTCAAGGCAGACTACTATGTTTCCAATAACTACGGCGGCCTGCATATGCGCTATATTACCGATGAGAACGGCGATGTGGTCCAAACCCTGGACGAAGAAACAGGCAAGATGAAAAACGTCGAAGCCGCCGGTTCTTTGGTCGCATTCCGTATCAAGGTCGCCAAGGCAGGCACCTACACCGTAACCTTTGCCAAGGACTACCCCTATAGCTGTACCGCGGATATGTATATCCTGCCTGCTCCTGAAGCAACGATGACCAAGGCCGAGCTGACAGCAGCGGCAAGCGATGCCAACTATGTGGGTCAGGCAAGAGTCTCCGCCAGTGTTCATACCAGCGCTGTCGCTGACTATGACTTTGCAACTGCCGGTGAGTATATCATCATCCTGAAGGCGGTAAGCAACCGGATCTACTTAAACACCATCACCCTGAGTGTTCCCAAGGTTCCGGAGCCCATCCCCACAGTAAACGAAAAGGTCTATAACTTCAACCTGACTCCCAGTGACCCGGTCCTGGAGAAGAAGGCTATGACCTCCAAGTACAACAGAGCAGAAGGCACAACCGTTAGGGGCGTGCTGGAGGGCTTGTACAATGCTGATGAGATCGCCTGGAAGTATGAGACTGCAAGCGCCACCTTTACGGCTACAGTCTGTTCCTTCCGCGCAAACTACCTGCGCTTTAAGAGTGCAGAGAACTTCCGGGATCTAGAAGAGCAGTGGATATCCTTCCGTATTAAGAACCCCGGCACAGGCACCTATGACATCCGCCTGGTCAGCAAGGGCGGTAAGTCTGTTGCGGATATTTACCTGATCCCCGCTTCTTCTGCGATCACCATGACTGCAGAGGAAGTAAAGGCAGCTATGACCAGCGAAAATCGGCTGGTCAAGGGCGCGATCTTTGATGCAAAGGATACCTTCTACCTGGGCGAATACACCTTCGGTATGGAAGAAGAGTATGTTCTGGTATTTGACTTCCAGAAGGGCGCAACCTTGTATCTGGATCAGATCCTGATGACGCTGGACGGCGTAAAGGCCGACGGCACAGTCAAGAAGGAAAAGGTCTATAACGGTACTGTTTATGACTTTGACCTGGCTGACACCCTCAACGGCTACTTCACCGACTCCAAGGTCTATCTGCGGGATGTTTTGGATGATATCAATAAGATGTGGTCCAACGGCACTCTGAACTGGAAGTGGGAAACTGCCGGTGAGGCACTCCGGGGCAGCACCGTTGCCACCCAGGATAAGCCCAACAGCCTGACCCGTTTCTACTCCACCGGCGGTATGCGTGTTCTGACCTATGAGGAGACCTGGAATGCTTACCGCATTAAGAGCCCCGGCGAGGGTACTTTCACCCTGTCTTTGAACTACGCGGTTCAGACCAGCGGCGGTACGATAGCAGTTTACATCCTGCCCGGCGACACGGAGGATGTGGAATTTGCCATGGACCCCAAGAACCGTATTGGCAAGGTTGCTATGTACAATGACGGTGTGAGCACCACCGTGGATGATGGCTATACCAGCTATTTGGGCTATTATGAATTTGAGGCTGGCAAGGAATATATCGTAGTATTCGAGCACTACAGCCCCTCTCCCTTCAGCACCAACCGCTACAGCGCTATTTCCCAGCTTGTTGCAGAGCGGGGCAAGATCGAATACGAGACCGATGAAGCCGATAAGACCCTGACCGCTGTTACGGTCGTGGATAATGCGATCGTTACATCTGACCCCCGTGAGTATTGCTTTATCACAGAGGTTTACGGCCATGACTACTACATCCTGCCTCTGGAGGCCGGTGTTATCCTGGTATATGACCTGGATACCGGCGAGCTGGTGCATAAGTTTACGAACGGCTACCGTATGCCCGGTACGATGGCAGAGGATGAGAACGGCATCATCTGGATGACCGGCTCCGGTCCGTATATGCTCCGTTACGATCCCTTAAACGGAACCCTGGAAAAGACACCAAGCTTCTCCGGCGAGCTCGCAAGCTGTAACGGTGCGAGCGCTGTGATGGCCGGCCCGGACGGCAAGATCTATTTCTTCGCCTACTACGGCGGTTATGTGTGTTCCTATGATCCGGAAACAAAGGAATACAAGGTTCTGGACCATTTGATGGAAGGCATAGAAGAGTGCAGCCAGGGATTCTACTACGACGGTTACTGGTATTTAAGTCCCCAGAACAGCCAAAGTGCTTACGTTGTCAAGTACGACATTGCCAACGAGGAGATCGCCGGTATCGCGGATGTGTCCCACCTGATGGGCGGTGTGAACCGCCGGCTGTTCCGGATCAGAATGTTGGGTGACGGTGATCTGATCATCTCCGGCTGTAACGGCTATGTAACGGATTGTGCCTTTGGCGTTGATCCGAAAACCATGGAGATCGTAGAAGTCCCCCTGTGGGCTGGTCTGAACCTGGGTGTTACGGAGATCGTTGACGGAAAGCAGTATATGGTCGTGTCCGGCTACGGACTGTACGAGTACGATGTGGAGACGAAGGAATTTACCAAGGCTGCCGGCTTCGGTAACTCCGGTATCGGTTTCCGCTCCTGCGGCAACAGTGCAGTTACCCTGGACGGTGATACCTGTCTGGTAACATTCTCCACTGCCGGCGGTCTTAGAATCTACAATCTGAACACCAAGGAATACTTTACCTGGGATAATCTGGTGGTCCACGGCGACGGCGGCGCTGATATCCGAAACATTTCAAAGGGCCTGGGCGAAAATGAGATCTATATGGGTGTGTTCAACAACCATAATGTTGCAGTTTACGATACTGAGCTGGGTGTGAAGACCGGTGAGTTTAAGACCGGCGGTCAGACCGACAGTATGGTGGTATACAAGGATAAGATCTACACAGGTAACTATTCTTCCACCACCCTGCAGGAGATCGATCTGGATGATTATGATATCACAACAAGCCCGGCAAGCAACAATATCATCCAGCGCTGGAAGCTGGACCATGACCTGACCAGACAGAAGCGTGTCCATAAGCTGACGGCAGGCGATGACCGTGTCTTCGCTGGCACGATCCCGGATACCGGTTATTTCGGCGGCGCGCTTGTGGTGTATGACACCACCACCGGTGAATGGTACTATGAGCGCAATGTGGTCCAGGATCAGTCGGTAACAGGTCTTGCTTACCAGAATAAGCTGATCTACGGCTGTACCTCTCGGGCCGGTGGTACTTCTACGGAAGCCGATCCTCCGGAGGACAGCTCTGCCAAGATCTTTGTCTATGACTACGAGAACCAGAAGGTCCTGGCAACACTGGATCCCAGAGACTACATCAGCGGCCTGACGGAAAGAGTGTCCATGATCGTAGGTCTGGAAGCAGACCCGGTTGTGGAGGACAGACTGTGGGCTGTGGTATCTGAGACATTGTTCTGCTTCACCTTTGACAGAGAAACTCTGACATTTGATGTGCAGGAAGTGATCTCCTTCGCCAAGAATACCTACAATACCTCCTCTACCCGTTCTATCTGGACCCGTCCCATCCTGTTCGATACAGAGAACAATTATATCTACTTCTCCTTCGATGACAATGGCGGCTTCCAGTGCATCGAGATCGCTGACTGGGATGCAAGCGTTGGCAGTGTCAAGGTCGCATCCAACAAGCGTATCATGAGCGCAAGACCCCTGACCTATGTGATCGGCAATGATGGCAACCTGTACTACGCAAACGGCGGCGACCTGATGATGTTCCCGCTGAATGTTACCGAGGAAGATTGGGCCATCGCAGGCGAAGTGGATCAGATGATCACCGACCTGGGCGAGATCACGCTGGAAAGCGAAGCAGCCATCAAGACTGCCCGCTCCACCTACGAGAATCTGTCCTGGCGCTACAGATCCTTGATCAACAATCTGGAGCTGCTGCAGGAATCCGAGACCGACCTTCTGGAGTGCAAGATCGACACCATCGTTCTGGAAGAGATCGACGCTGACTCCCTGGTCTGGCTGCAGGAGATGATGGATACCTACGAGGGCATGACCAGCCGCCAGAAGAAGTATGTGAAGAACTATGCGCAGTTCAAGGAAGCCTACGACAAGGCATCTGACCTGAATGACCAGCGCGTGGCAGCAGCTCTGCAGGAGCGGATCAATGCCCTGAAGGATAAGTTCCCCCTGGTGCTGGACGATGAGGCTGAGGTGGTGCAGATCCGTACAGACTTTGATCTGATGTCCGGTAAGCAGAGAGGCCTGGTCGATACCACCATTCTGGAGGAAGCCGAGGCCCAGATCAAGGTCCTGAGAGCGGAATTTGTGAAGTATACAGAGACCCTCATTCAGGCGATCCCCGAGGAGATCACCCTGGAAGCTGAGCCTGCCATCACGGCAGCAAGAGAAGCAGTCGATAGACTGACTGTGGTCGAGCTGAAGGAGGTCTCCTATGCCAAGCTGGAGTCCGCAGAAGCAAAGCTCAGAACCCTGAAGAAGGCAAAGGCAGCAGCCGAAGAGGTTGATCTGCTGATCAAGGCCATCGGTATCGTTACCCTGGGCGACAAGGAGCGGATCGCGGAAGCCAGAGACGCTTACGATGCCCTGAACGATACGGCGCTGGGCTACCTGACAAGGGGTAAGCAGCTTGAGCGTGCGGAATGGACCTTGAAGTTCCTGCAGACCTGGGGTATTCCCGCAATTACCATTGCCAATGCAGGCATCGTGTTTGCAGTGCTGTGGTTCGTACCTTCCCTGCACAGCAAGGTCTTTAAGACCAAGAAGAAAGAAACGGAAGAAGCAATTGACAATTGACAATGTAGGGAACGGCCTGCGTGCCGTTCCCGGGAATGACACATAGGTCATTGGCTACAGTGTCATTGCGAACCAGTCCGCGGACTGGTGTGGCAATCTTCTGTTATACACACGATATTTCTTTTAACCGCGTAGGGGCGACCACTGGTCGCCAGCGGGCGGCTAATAGCTGCCCCTACAATAAATTTGCTTGTCTCACTCCCTATAATAGCAAAGGCCCGGGCGCTCTGCGTCCGGGCCTTTGCTGTTTGTTCAATGCAACGCAGCGGCGACCACTCGTTCCGCCGAAGAGCCTCCCCTGCGTCAGGGGAGGCTCTGAGCCTCCCTCGCCTAGAGGGAGGGGGACCGCGTCAGCGGTG
>CAYLNV010000044.1:0-7998 GCA_964385085.1 uncultured Oscillospiraceae bacterium | reverse complement strand
GCATCACTCAAAAAAGTCTCATTTGTCCGGTAGACAAATGAGACTTTTTTGTTGGTGCAGACTACAGGACTCGAACCTGTGACCTCATGCGTGTGAAGCATGCGCTCTAACCGGCTGAGCTAAGCCTGCATATTTAGCGTATTGAATTATACCACAATTGACGCAAATGTCAAGAGGTTTTTCTTTCCCCCATATCGTTGGCTTTTGAAATGACAAATTTCTGTTTGACAAACAGATACCCCATTGAATCCCTCCCGTAGGGACACCCCTCCTGGGGTGTCCGGAAATCTACCGAGAAGGATGGCGTGTAACTAATAGCCTCCCGCGGGCGGCAGATTGCCGCCCCTACATTAAAATCATTTCCAAAGGAACTACATTAAAATCATTTCCAAAGGAAATACCATAATTTTCAATTTTCAACTTTCAATTTTCAATTCGCACGACAGTGCGTCGGGCAGGCTGAAGATCATAAGGTGGGAAAAATATGGGAAGGTTTTCAAGGCTTCGCGTGATAGGATGGCAATGCTCAGATCAGACGGGAGGAGGGATAAAGAGGATCTTATGGCAAGGAAACGGAAAAAGCCAAGTGCGGACCGGGTGGCAGAGGAGCTGGCGGCCATTGGCTTTGCAAGAGCCACGGACTGTCTGTCCGTTGAGGACAATGCTTTGGTGCTGAAGCCGTCCCGGGAGCTGACACCGGAGGTGGGCGCGGCCATTGCATCCATTGAGCGCAGCAGCAGCGGTGTCAAGGTGAAATTTTATGACAAGCTGAAGGCGCTGGAGCTGCTGGGTCGGCATATTGGAATGTTTGACGGCTTGCAGGACCGGGGCGAACAGGAGAAAAACAATCTGCTGGAGGCGATCCTGGCGGCAACCGGAAAGGAGGTAGATACCTGTGATATACCGGAGCTTCAGCAAACGGCAGATCCTGGCTATGACGTGGTGGAATCGGCCGGAGCTGAAGACCTATGACGGCATGATCTGCGATGGGGCGGTCCGTTCCGGAAAGACCATTTGTATGACAAACGGATTTTTCCTGTGGAGCATGAGCCGGTTCAACGGACAGGTGTTCGGGATCTGCGGCAAAACAGTGGCTTCCCTGCGACGGAACATCATTGCCAACCTGCAGCAGTGGCTGGGGGGTGTTTTAGATATTCGGGAGTATCCCAGCCAGTCAAAGCTGGTGGTGCGCAATGGGCAGGGCCATCAGAATACCTACTATCTGTTTGGCGGTGAGAACGAAAGCTCTTACAAGCTGATCCAGGGCATTACCCTGGCAGGGGCGCTGCTGGACGAGGCGGCGCTGATGCCCCGCTCCTTTGTGGAGCAGGCCTGCGCCCGTTGCTCTGTGGCCGGGTCGAAGCTGTGGTTCAACTGCAATCCTGCCGGACCGGAGCATTGGTTCTATAAGGAATGGATCTGTAAGGCCGGACAGAAGAATATCCTGCATTTGCATTTTACGATGGCGGACAATCCCGGCCTTGACCCTGCCATCCGCAGGCGGTACGAGACCTTATACACCGGTGTGTTTTACAGGCGGTACATCCTGGGCCAGTGGTGCATGGCAGAGGGGCTTGTCTATCAGTTCGACCGGCAAAAGCATATTGCGGACACCCTTCCGCAAAAGGGCAGGTATTACATATCCATCGACTACGGAACACGGAATCCCTTTTCTGCGGGTCTGTGGTGTGTGGCCGGTGGAAGGGCGGTGCGATTGCGGGAATTTTACCATTCCGGACGGGAGCAGGCGCGGATGCTGACAGACGAGGAATATTACCGGGAGCTGGAAGTGCTTGCAGGGGACAAGCCCATTGAACAGGTGGTGGTAGACCCCTCCGCGGCTTCGTTCATTGCGACCATTCGCGCCCATGGACGGTTTTCTGTGCGGAAGGCAAGGAACGAGGTGCTCACCGGTATCCGGCTGGTATCCGGTCTTTTACAGGCGGGAGTGCTGCAGTTTTCACCGCGGTGTACCAATACCATTCGGGAGTTTGGTCTTTACCGCTGGGAGGAAAAAGGGGAAAAGGATGCCCCCTGCAAGGAAAACGATCATGCCATGGACGATGTGCGCTATTTTTGCGCCACTGTTCTCAGGCGGGACGCAGAAGTTATGAAAGCGGTCCGGCAGAGAGGACCGGACAAATGACACATTATGGAGGAAAGAAAATGAAAAGATGGTTAGTGGATGGCTTTTTGCCTATGTGGGCAAAGCAGACGGTGCTGGAGGACAACCGGCATCTGTCCAAGGAGCTGCGGGCGCTGCGGAATGAAAACCGGGAGCTGAGAGCCTATATTCAGGGTCTGGAGCGTGGGATCCGGGCCGGTAAGCGGGTGCAGAGCTGCAACGGGGGAGGAAGCCGATGAGCATTTACGAGTATGAAGCGGCATTTGAGGCGAAGGACACCACCTCACGGGCCATGCGGGATGCCATTGGAGAGTGGTTCAGTCTTTATTACCGGCAGGACACCACCCGGGACAGCGATCCCTGTCAGCGGATCGCCTACACAGTGGTCAACAAGCTGGTAAAGACGGTATTTGGCGAGTACAAGGCATCGTGCAAAAACCCGGTGGCGATGGAAATAGTGGCAACGCTGGATCAGAAGCGGAAGGAAGCACTGCAGCTTGCGCTGGTGGGCGGTGAATGTTACATCAAGCCTTGCCCGGGCGAAGGCGGCTTCTCCTTTACCCTCATCCCCAGAAACAATGTACTGATCTTTGCCAGAAATGCAGAGGGTGTGCCCGTGGACATGGGAACGGTGGAGAAGACCACCCGGGGTAAATTTTACTACACCCTTTTGGAGCGCAGAACGGTGGATGGAAATGGCTATCTGACCATTGAAAACCGTCTGTTCCGATCCGGCTCTGCCCGGAAATTAGGACAGCAGGTCTCCCTGGCGGAGCACCCGGAATACAAGGAGCTTGCCGTGCGATACCGGTATGCTGCCCCCATTGGCTCTGTGGGCCTGGCACAATTGAAAACACCCATGCTCAATTGCGTGGACGGAAGCAGCGACGGTGTGGCTGTGTTTGCGCCGGCTTGCGGTCTGATCCGCAACATCGACCGCAACGAAGCTCAGTTGAACGGAGAGTTCAGCCGGGGCGAAAGCCGGATCATTGCTTCAAGCGATATGCTGGGCAAGAACCGGGAGCTGACGGACCATTTGTTTGTGGGTCTGGATGAAGACCCGGAGCAGGTAGGGATCACGGTTTTCTCCCCTGCGCTGCGGGAGCAGTCCTTCCTGGCGCGGAAGCAGGAATACTTGCGGAATGTGGAAAGCGTGATCGGTCTGAAGCGGGGCATGCTGTCGGATGCCAATATGGAGGATCGGACCGCTACGGAGATCGCCTCCAGTGCCGGAGACTACAATCTGACGGTCATCGATTTTCAAAGCATATGGGAAAATGCCCTCCGTCAGACGGTGCAGATCTGCGGGGCGCTGGCACGGCTTTACAGGCTGAAGGTGCCGGAGGATACCGACGTCAGCGTGGATTGGGGCAACGGTGTGCTCTACGACGAGAACGAGACATGGGAGGAATACAAGGCCATGGTGTCAGCAGGACTGTTAAAGCCGGAGATCGCCCTGGGCTGGCGGTTCAATATGCCTGCAGAAACGGAAGAGGAGCTGGCAGCGATCCGGAAAAAGTATATGCCCGCATAGAGGTTGCCGCAAATGCAGGGGCGGCGATCTGCCGCCCGCGGGAGGCTGATAGCCTCCCCTACACTTTCATAGCAATGACACAAGTAATGAAAAAATTTTTGACCGGGTCGAAGTCGTAAAACTACGGCACCGCAAGAGGAGCGGACCTCGTAAAAAAAGTGTAGCGGAAAGAAAGGAGAAACTATGAAACGGGAATTTTTGCAGAATCTTAGGGTGGGTGATCAGCCGCTTTCCAAGGAGGTGATCGATGCCATCATGGAGGAAAATGGCAAGGACATTCAAGCGTCCAGGCTATGGCAGGAAAAGTACGATCAGGCTGTGGCGCAGCATGAAGCGCAAATGGCAGAGCTGACATTCGGAAACGCACTCAGCCAGGCCATTACGCAGGCAAAGGGCCGCAGCGTGAAGGCGATCACTGCCCTTTTGGATGTGGACACCCTGAGAAGCAGTGAAGATCAGCCCAAAGCCATCGCAGAGGCGCTGGAAGCGCTGAAGCAGGAAAGCGGATACCTCTTCGATGAGACCCAGACCCCGCCCCCGTACGCATGGGGCACAGGCGCACCGACAGGTGCAGAGGAACACAGTCCTGCCACCCTGGCAGGCGCATTAAAGGAAAAATATGAAAGGAAGTAAAATTTTATGGCAATTACATTACAGGAAGCAAAGGTCGGCATGGCCGACAAGGTAGATCAGCAGATCGTGGATATGTTCCGTCGCAGCAGCTTGCTGCTGGACAACATGGTGTTCGACAACTGCATTTCCCCCGGTACTGGCGGCAGTACCTTGACCTACGGCTACATTCAGCTGAAGACCCCCTCCACCGCTGCGGTCCGTACCGTTAATTCCGAGTACGTTCCCGGCGAGGCAAAGAAGGAGAAGAAGACCACCAATGCCATCATCATGGGCGGCTCTTTCCAGGTGGACAGAGTTTTGCAGAACACTGCCGGTGCTGCCGACGAGGTGGCATTCCAGGCAGAGCAGAAGATCAAGGCAACTGCCAACTATTTCCACAATTTGACCATCAATGGCGACGCAGACAACGGCACCTTTGACGGTCTGAAGAAGCTGCTCTCCGGCAGCGCAAACGAGATCACCAGCGGTGTGAGCCTTGTAAGCTCTCAGGAGCTGGATGAAAACTACAACGCATTTCTGGACGAAATGGACGGCTTTATCAGCACCCTGGACGGCGACGCTTCCATGCTTCTGATGAACCGGGCAATGCTGGTGAAGCTGCGCTCCATCGCCCGCCGTGCCGGCTATTACGAGCGCACCACCGACGACTTTGGCCGTACTGTGGAGACCTATGCCGGTATTCCCATGGTGGACATGGGCAAGTACTTTGACGGCCAGCAGACCGTGGATGTGGTGGAGACCGACGCTGAGGGCAAGACTGCGATCTATGCAGTTTCCCTGGGGCTGGACGGCTTCCATGGCATTTCTCCTGCCGGTGATGGGGTGATCAACTCCTATATGCCTGACCTGAATACACCCGGTGCTGTGAAGACCGGTGAGGTGGAGCTGGTCGCCGGTGTGGCGCTGAAGAACACGCTGAAGGCTGCTGTGCTGAAGGGGATCGCCATCGGCGCCTGATGGTTATGGCAGACTATGATTTTTACGTAAACTGCTACCTGGGAAGCGCCATTCCGGAAAAGGCATTTCCCGCTGCGGCGGCGCAGGCTGCCGCAGCACTGGAGCGGATCGAGAGGATCTACACAGTGGCTGGATCCGGGGAGGAGACCCGGAAGCTGGCCATTTGTGCCATGGCCGAGGCAGTCTATGCAGCAAGCCACCGCAAGGCCGGCATGACCGCTGCCAGTGTGGGCAGTATGTCGGTGCGCTATGAGACCGGCGAGCGTGCTGACAAAGCATTACAAAGAGAGCTATACCGGAAAGCTGCTATTTATCTGGATATTTACCGGGGGGCAGCGGTATGAACGGGCTGCTGGATCATTCACTGTGCGACCGGACCGTAACCGTTTACCGCAATCAGGGCGATACCGTTTCCCGCCTTGTGGCAGAGGGATGCTACTTTTCCTGGCAGGAGGAGCAGGTGGTCGATGATATGGGCAGCCGTCGGGAGACCCTTTGCCTGCTCATTATGCCCGGGGATACCCAGCGGGTGTTCGTAGGCGACCGGGTCTTTGACGGCATTGGTCCTGAGGTGGAGGCAGAAGACTGGGCGGCCTTTATTCCGGTGAAGGTCCCGGGACTGGCGGAGATCAGCTATGTGAAGCCTTGCCACTGGGATGGCAGGCTGTGTCATGTGGAAGCCGGGAGAAAATAGGAGGAAATATGACGGATTTGGAGAAGATACGGCAGTGGGTGCTGACCTATCCCCAGTGGGGAGCGGACGGTGTGCTGTATGTGGACTATACGGACGCAGTGCCGGGAAACGGTGGGCTGTATCCTGTGGGCATGGAGGAGCTTTCCCGTCGGGAGGATGTGCTGGGCAATGTAACGGTGCAGTGCCGTTACCGGTTTAACCTGTACCGGGTCATTACCGGTCAGGCAGATAACAGGGAAAATGCGGAATGGCTTATGGCCTTTCAGCAGTGGGTCCAGCAGCAGTGCGCGGCAGGCCTGGCACCTCAGTTTGGAGATGAACCGGGGAAGGAACGGCTTCGGGCAGAAAAGGGAAAGCTCAGTGAGGCTTCCCAGACCGGCACAGGAACCTATGTGGTTACCCTGACGGCAGAATTTATGAAAACTTATTCTATGGAGGAATGAAACAATGGCAAAAATTGAAAGAAAGTATTTGGCGCATTACATCAATGCGGCTTCACTCGGTGCAGAGGAGGCCTCTTATGAGCGGCTGGGCAAGGATCTGGAGGAGTTCAGCCCGGAGCTGGCGGCGCAGGTGGACACCAAGAAGAATATTCTGGGTGAGACCTCTATCCTGATCTCCAGCTACGAAAAGACCGGTGCAGTAGAGCCCTACTACGCAGAATCCGGCAGCGCTCTGTTTGAGCGGCTGCAGGACATCATCGACAACGGCCGTGTGCTGGACGAGGTGAAGACCGATGTGGTGGAGGTCAAGCTGTGGGAGACCGGAGAGGACGGCGCTTATCCTGCCATCCGGGAGGAAGCCTATATCGAGGTTACCAGCTACGGCGGCGATACCACCGGCTATCAGATCCCGTTTACGCTGCATTTCACCGGCAGCAAGGTGAAGGGCAGCTTCGATGTGAATACCAAGACCTTTACAGAAGGCTAAAAATCAGGCGGGATGGCTTCGGCTGTCCCGCCTGAGTCGATCAAAAGCAGGCGAAATAAATTCCTGTTTATCGATTAGACCCATCGCAGGGCTTATGGCTGTCTCCCGCCAAAAAGCCTCTCCTGAAAGGAGAGGGGGACCGCGATAGCGGTGGAGTGGTTTTTTGCCCGGGTTGCGGTGCCCGGCGGGGGTGGATGAGGGAAGGACCGGCACGAACATTACGGCATAGGCAACGAATATGCTTAAAGCTTTACCCTCATCCGTCTTCAAATCCGTACAGGTGTGTCCGGATTTGAATCCACCTTCCCCCAGGGGAAGGCTTTTTTAAACAGAAATTTGACGGTTTTGGCAAGGAAGTGGTGCTTGCAATTGGTATGGTGAAGGAATATAATGGGGGCAAAGGGGTGTGAGGGGTATGTTTTGTCCGAATTGCGGCAGAGACTGCGGGGAATTTAAGTTTTGCCCGGAGTGCGGGCAGGAACTGCAAGAGAATATGGCTACACAAACGGTTGCGGATCGAAAAAAATGGCTACAGGCGCAGGGGCAACTATATTGCCCGGAGTGTTTATCCACCAGCGTGAAGGTTATGGAGTATAAGAACCAATATATCTACCATTCTCCATTTGCCGCTTTGTTTTGGCTTCTCAGAGACTTGAAAAATAAACGAAAAGAAAAATATGACGGACTGGAATGTGTATGTCTGAAATGTGATTACAGATGGCATATAAAACGGCAGGCGATGCGAGAAAAACACGCATTAAAGACAGAAAAAATGTGGAAGGAATATCCTATCAGTTTAGAATCGTATATAGCACTGGATGAAGAAGGTGTTACATTAGAAAATTACGGCAGAGAGAATTATATAATTGCTTACGAAAATATTGTTGCGGTTGAATACAGAAAAGGTTTAGGACCGTTAAAAGGCAGGATATCTGTTCGAACCATAACTACTAAAAGAAAAAAGTTTCCCAGAACATTTGAGGAAGCGAAAGGAGATGATTACACAGTATTTTTTACTGAATATTGGGAAAAGGAAATGTATCAGATCTATCTTGTTCTCAAAGCAATTGCTCAAGAGAATAAGGCGGCTGGTATGTTTTGACCGCTATACATACAGCACCCACC
>CAYLNV010000043.1:0-8037 GCA_964385085.1 uncultured Oscillospiraceae bacterium | reverse complement strand
GTATGCACAGGATCTTGTTGTTACCAGTTGTATTGATAACACATTGCGCGCTGCCTGGTCTGCTCCGGAGGGCACGACGATCGACAGTTGGACCGTCCGCTGTTACAATAACAATGGCTACAACGAGACCATCATCACCCCGGAAACAACCGCAGTTTTTGAAGAGCTGAACCATGCTGAAAGCTTTACTGTTGAGGTGATCGCCGCCGGCATGAGCGTAAGTCAGCGTGTTTATGTGCCGGAAAACTCTGTAACCGTTACCGATCTGAAGGCAGATACTGTTGACACGCAAGGAATCAGCCTGAGCTGGAACACCAGTCAGGACATTCCCGACAGTGGCTGGGTCTTGCAGTATCAGGTCGATGGAACAGACATCAAGTCCTCCATCGTCTGCACGGAAAACGTCGCACGGATCTCCCCTGTGATCCCCGGCTGCAGCTACACCATCTACCTGCTGGACAGCAACGGAAACGCACTGCTGGGCGGTCAGATCAGTTGCACTGTGCCGGAGGCTGGGGACTTCAGTGGAACATACGGTTCCCGGAGCGTAAGTCGGGAAAATCTTGTTTTCAGTATGTGCAAGACCCCGTCCAATACAAACTGGACCTACAAGAATGTAAAATCTGCAGATTACACCACCACGTTCACTGCGGGGCAAAAAGCTTCCTTTGTTGTTCGTATTTCCACCGCTTACAAGAGTGATAATTCAAATATTGATATTTCCTACGTTGTCCGTGATGCCAACGGAAATGCTGTAAGCATCGCTTCCCAGACATTTACCTGGACCCAAATGTGGAACAAATATTATTGTGAGCTGGATATCCCCAACATGCCGGAAGCTGCCGGAAGCTATACGATCAGCGTTTATTTCAACGGTGCGCTCGCAAACGAACAGAGCTTCACGATCACTGCTTAAATCTACAGTCAGGAGGATGGGTAGTTGCGTATTTTCTACTACGAATCGAAAACGCTGTGCATATCACACAACACCTCAAACCGCAGCGTACCCTTCATCCCCCATACACACAAAAGCTGGGAATTGATCTTCATCAAATCCGGTGATCTGAGCTATATCATTGGCAACAATATTTATCAGGCCGGAGCAAACACCTTATTGATCGCCAGGCCGTCAGTGATACACTCCATTTCCTTTAATACACCGGAAATGTATGAGCGTTACCGGATCTTTTTCGACGAATCCCTATTCTCAAAGGATCTGCTGGCCCAGATCCCACAGGGTCTGGATGTGATCGATTTCAATGGGAATACGCTTGTAAACGATCTGTTCCAAAGAATGAAGCTTTACAGCGATGCGTTCGAGCCGGAAGCAACGAAGGCACTTTTAGAAAACACACTGCAAGAGCTTCTTTATCATATTGCCAATGCTGCAAGATCCTGGTCAAAGGTTAAGGCTCAAACAAATCGCCCCACTATCGTGAAGGCCATTGAATATGTCAATACACATATTACTGAGCCTTTAAATATTGACGCGATCGCTACAGAATTGTTTATTACAAGAAGCCATCTCCACCATTTATTCGTAAAGCATCTGAACACAACACCGAAAAAGTACATTTTGAATAAGAAGCTCCTGCTGGCACAACGAGACCTGCGGCTGGGGTATAAGCCCATTGAGGTTTGTGCAAGGTGCGGCTTTTCAGATTATTCAACCTTCTACCGTGATTACAGATTGTGCTTCGGTTATCCGCCCTCCAAGGAAAACAAGATGCCGCTCGATCGGGATATTGAATGCTAACACAAGCAAAAAGGGTGTGCTGCAAAACACTGCAGCACACCTTTACTTTATTGTTTATTTTCTTCTTTGCTGTTCTTTCGTGCTGATCTCCGATCTGCACGCTTTTCTTTATTTGCGTTTCGCTTCTCTTTAAACTTCGACCGAAGCTCAGGGGGTTGCGCTTTCAGCTTCTCCGGATCGATCCTCCGTTTGTTAAGGCGCTTATCGGACAGCTCGCGCAAAAGTGTATACAGTACAGATGCCACCGGGATCATCAGGAACATTCCCGCAACACCCATCAGTTCGCCGCCCACTGCGACTGCAAACAGCACCCACATTCCGGACAAACCAATAGATGTACCGACCACTCTGGGATAGATCAGATTATTTTCGATCTGCTGAATGATCAGGAACATAACAACGAACCAAACCGCTTGGATCGGATTGCTAACCAGGATCAAAAATGCACCGACTGCACAACCGATAAAAGCGCCCACTACCGGAATAAAGGCTGTTACCGCGATCAGCACACTGATCAGCGGAATATAGGGCATCCGGAAGATCGCCATCGCGACCGCAAACAGGCATCCAAGAATACACACCTCAACACACTGACCGGACAGGAAGTTGGAAAAGGTGGAATTTGACAGGCGAAGAATACGGATTATGCTGTCTGATATATTCTCCGGCAGGAAGGCATACAGCAGCTTTCTACCCTGACGTGCCAAAGTCTCCTTCTGGAACAGCGCATACAGCGCAAAGACCAGTGCGATCACAATATCCACCAACGCACCGGCCACGCTGCCGATAGCAGCAAATGCACCGCCTACGATCGTCGTAACACTGTTGCTCAGCACAGAAACAGCCTGCTGTGCCAGACTTGCCCAGTCAAGCTTTTCCATGTCAGTATTATTGATGATCCATTGCGTTACATCCGGATTGTCATTCAGGAACTGTCTGACTCCGGATTCCACCTTACCGGCAAAGGTACGCAGAGTCGGGATCAAGGATTCGACTGTATTGATAAGCTGAGGGATCAACAGCAGGAACACCAGTGTCAGCACCAGAGAAACCGCCACAAAGGTCATCAGGATCGCAAGGATCCGGCGCAGCTTATCCTTCTTAATGCCCTTCAAAAGCCCTTCAAAGGCCCGCATAGGCACGTTGATCACAAATGCAAGCGCTGCTCCCATTACAAAGGGCGAAAAAACACCCTTTAGTACCTGATAGACGCTCCGTACGCGCTCCGTTTCATGGAGGACCCAGTACAGAACAATGCTGGCCATAATGATCAAGAAGACATTTCTAAAGGTTTTCTTATTCACTTCAGGCAACTTCTTCGCCCCTTTCTTCATCCGGATATTTACGAAACATCCGAACAACCGACATAATTTTATATTTTATACTATTCTACAAGTGAATCGTCCGGCTGTCAAGTAATCCATTCTGCAGCTTATAATTTTGGTGGACAGACATATAACTCTTTCCGACTTCATAAGTTTTTCATGGCAGCACACAGCATCGGAGGGGAAACTATGGCGAATACGATCGAAGAAAGAGCCTGCCAACTGGCTGTGTACATTATCGAAACCGGAGCAACCGTCCGGACCGCCGCTCAGCATTTCGGAATTTCCAAATCAACCGTACATAAGGATCTGTCCCAGCGACTTGCCCAATATAACAAGCTGCTGTATTTGCAGGTGCGCCGGGTTTTGGACGAAAATAAGGCACAGCGCCACATACGGGGCGGCCTTGCCACACGCAAAAAATACGAACAGCGAAGAACACCATAAGCAATAGCCCGACACACCGTCGGGCTATTGCTATTTATCAAAGATCGTCCGCGTCCTGTACAGGGGTTTCAAACACATCCTCCGGACGTCCGGTGTAGCTTCCCTGTGGGTCTGTCTGAATGTTCTTTTGTTTTTTGTTCAAGCAATATCCCTCCTCTGATTATAGCATATCGCAGCCAGGCGATTCTATTCTCATTGCAATTTCTCGGTTTTCATGGTATACTGACCGTAAGGAGGGAAAGGTATGTTCGAGATTACACTGATCTGCATGGGCAAGCTGAAGGAAGCCTTTTATACCAGTGCTGCTGCTGAATATGAAAAACGGATGAAGGGCTTTTGCCGCTTTCAGCTTATTGAACTGCCGGAGGTGCGGCTTCCAGACTCCCCCTCCCCTGCGCAGATCACAGCAGGTCTTGAAAAGGAAGCTGATATGATCCTTTCAAAGATCCCAAAAGGTGCCTGGTTCTGTGTCTTGACACCGGAAGGAAAGCTGCTTTCCTCCGAAGCGCTGGCTGAAAAGCTGCAGGAAGTGAAGGTTTCCGGCAAAAGCAGTGCTTGCTTTTTGATCGGTTCTTCCTTTGGGATCGCGCCAAGGATCAAGGCGCTTGCAGATCATAGGTTATCCATGAGCCCCATGACCTTCCCCCATCATCTGGCGCGGATCATGGTTCTGGAGCAGCTATACCGGGCTGAATCCATTCAGGCAGGTACAAAATATCATAAATAAGGCACATCTTTTGTTTATTAAAACTCACCGGTATGATACATAACTGCCGACAGCGCACAAAGCGGTGCAGTCTCACAGCGCAGGATCCTGCTTCCCAGCGTGCAGATCTCAACACCATGGGCACTTGCTTTTTCCACCTCTGATACTTCAAAGCCGCCCTCAGGGCCGGTCAGCAGACTTATGGTATGAAATCTTCCGGCTTCCAGTGCCATACGAAGGGTCGTAGCACGCTCGTTTTCATAGAACAAGATCGCCTTATCTGCCCGGGCCGCACGATCCAATGCCTCCCCATAGCTTCCCAAGGTGATCACTTCCGGAATATAACCTCTTCCGGACTGCTCGCTGGCGGACGCAGCAATTTTCTGCCACCTTTCCCGCTTTTTGGAGAGGCTCTTCTCGTCCGGTCTTGAAATGCAGCGGGCCGAAGGAAAGGCAATGATCTCGTATGCACCCAATTCCGTGGCCTTCTGGATCACATGTTCCAGCTTGTCTGCCTTCGGAAATGCCATATAAACGCTGACCTTGACACCGGGCTCAGAGGACGACTTCTGCACACTGTTTACTACAAGGCTGATCTGGCCGGGGCTTACATCGCTGATCGTGCAGACGCACTCAGAGCCCTGTCCGTCGCAGACCAGCACCTGCTCACCGTTCTTCAACCGCAGGACCTTGGCATGGGCAGCATTCTCCCCTGTCAGTACCATAAAATCAGAATTCAGCTCCTCCGGGGAAACAAAAAATCGGGTCATTGGCCTTTCTCCCTTATCTTTTTTATAGTTTATCACATATTCCGGGAAAACAGCATTTGCTTTTAGATGCCCGCTCACCCGCATTACATTTAATCAATTCGCATCTCTGTACAGGTCTGCATCACGGATGCAGTGCGCAGCCTGTTCCACAAGGAGCACATCACGCAAAAAGCCACTTTTGTCCGGCAGACAAAAGTGGCTTTATTGGTGCGAGAGATGGGACTCGAACCCACACGGCGAAACCACACGCACCTCAAACGTGCTTGTCTACCATTCCAACACTCTCGCAAGTGCGCCTAAGTATTATAACCTCCCGCACGCAGTTTGTCAATTACTTTTTGCAGTCTTTTCACAGTCTTTTCACATTTCAAATTCCATGCACATTTATTTGATCGTAACGGTGATTCGACCCCGTTTTCTTGACTTTATACCGTATTTCGGGTACAATATAGTAACTTTTAAGGAGGGAGTGCGCGTTGCAATGGCCCGTTTCAGACTTATAACATTCACCATTTTAATATATACAGCACTGGCCTTTGCAGGTTGTTCTTCCTTTGGCAGCAGCGGTCAGGCAGAACCGGCTGCATCTGCTGCCCTTCAGAGCGATCCGGCAGCCCTTTATCGGCAGGCTGCAGAACAAATCGACTCTGCCGACCAATTATCGTTATACATTGGTACGATAAAGGATACCGTTTACGAAGGACAGACCTTTACCCGATCCACACAGCAAGATCTGAACCTTCAGCATATTGGTTCAACCAAACTGCGCGGCTCTATGGAGGAGACCCTGCGCATCGGCACATATTGTGTAAGCATCGCTGAGTTATACGAAAAGGAAAACGGTTATATCGTCGTGGACGGAAACACCTTCGTATCTCCCCTGTCCGCGGATGACTACTGTGCCAGATATGCGCCTGCCGTCTGCTTTGACACCGCATTATACAGCGATATTCAGTCTGCCGCCCGGGGAAGCTATACCTGCATCTCCTTTTCTCAGGCAAGTGCCGCGGAAAACTGGGCACTGCCCGCAGGCGGAACATTCAAGGACGCTTTCGGTTATGCTGTGCTCGACGACGAGAACGGACTGCTGGAAAGCACCTACACGCTTTCCTATACCGTTGGCGGTGCAACCGTAACACAAACGACAAAGGTCGTTGTTCGCTCCACTGACAGTTGCGATATCCAGTCTCCTGATACATCCGGTGCACAGACATCCATTGAATACCTTGATGCACTCAGAATGTTGGAACAAGCCTGCGGCTATTTGCTTCAAGCTGAGAATATTCAAAGTACCGCAACCTCGAACATCGACTGTCAGGCCTTTGCGATCAACCGCACAGAAACAGCAGCGCTGGATATGTCCGGTACCGGTAACGATCTTGTTGCAGCCTTGGATATGAAGATCGATCAGCTTAATCAAAGCCGGGGCGGCGAAATAACCGAGATCACACAAGCCGAAGCCTTCAAGGACGGTACATACAGCGTAACCTCAAACGGTACAACCACGACGAATGATACTATCAGCGCAAGCGCAATGAAAACCTATTGTCAAGACATTCTGATCCGGGATATCCTGTTGCCGGAGCACATTGCAGGTGCAGAAATGACAGAATCCGAAGCCGGTTACACGATCACATTCTTCGGTTCTGATCTGCTGGCAGAAGCCATCTGTGCCAAGATCAGCAACACCCTGTACAGTGATCCTGAGCTGCTGCACACTCTTTCATCCGATTATCACACAGAGTTGCTGCAATGTGTTCTGACTGTAGATAAGCACACCGGTCTTCCCCTGTCATTTTCTTCTGCTTACAAAGCAAATCACACGATCGAAGCGATCACCTATGGATTGGAAAGCAACACAGAACAAAGCTATGCATATAAGAAAACATCCGGGTAAAATTGCCCGGATGTTTCGTATTATGCCAATCTTTTCGCCAGCTCCTGTGTTACCTTTGCACAGCGTTCTGCTGCCACTGCCTCAAAGGCAGGATAATCCATATGTGCCGAATCATCTGCCTTATCGGAAATGGCCCGGATGATCACAAACGGCACTTTGTTTCTCCATGCTGCGTGTGCAATGGCGCAGCCTTCCATCTCTGTGCAGATCGCCTTTGTATCCGCAACGATTTGTGCCTTATGCGCCTTATCGGCTACAAACTGATCACCGCTGGCAACTCTGCCCATGCGGGCATGACCGGGATGCACCTGTTCTGCCGACGCAAGCGCAAGGGCCGCCAGCGCCTCGTCTGCAGGGTATGCCAGCACATCCATTCCGGGGACTTGTCCCACACAATACGCAGGGTTCAATATATGGCAGGTAAAGTCATGATACATGGCATCCAGGCTTATCACAAAGTCGCCGATATCCAGATCGTTGCACAAAGAACCGGCCACACCTGTATTGACCAGGTGGGTAACTTCAAAACAGTCGCATAAGATCTGCACGCACAATGCCGCATTGACCTTGCCAACGCCGCACTGCACCACAACAACGGACATATCCTCCAGCTTGCCCTCAAAAAACTCCATACCCGCCCGCTCTGTGATCTTAAGATCCTGCAGTTTTTCCTTTAATGTCCGGACCTCAACAGTCATAGCCCCGATAATTCCTAATTTTTTCATATGCACTCCTTATCCCGGGTAAACAAGCCGGGTGTCATCGATCGTTTCCAGCAGAGCTGTATAGCGTCTGCCCCAGTATTTTGCCATAGGAAGATTCATGTCCAAATAATTGCCGCAATCCTTCGCGCTGGCTCCGGGCACTTCCCCTGTAAAATCACGGACAAACCGGAAGCAGTCCGCAACAAGACCAAGCACATCCCGGGAGCTAAGATCCCCGAACAGCAGCAAATAAAAGCCAGTACGGCAACCCATGGGACCAAAATAGATGACCTTATCCTTCCAGCCCGGCTCATTTCGCAGGTATGTTGCTGCCAAATGCTCAATGGTATGGATCTCAGCGGTGTTCATCACCGGCTCTTCATTGGGGCTGGTCAGCCGCAGATCAAAGGTGGTAACCGTTTCCCCGCCGAC
>CAYLNV010000042.1:0-8190 GCA_964385085.1 uncultured Oscillospiraceae bacterium | reverse complement strand
CACTCGTAATGAGAAGGTCGCCTGTTCGAGTCAGGTCACTAGCTCCAAAAAGAAAGACGCGATGAAGATCGTGTCTTTCTTTTTGCGTTTATGTCCGCAGAAGTACAAATGCACGCTCGTGTGAGATGTTGCACTTCGCGGAGACATATGGTATAATCTCCCTGGGAGATGACGGCAATCTCAAATGAAAAGGGGTATCGCTATGGACGAACGAATTTCTAATTTTGCGCAGGTGGCAAGTCTGCGCCGCTATACGATCACAGAAGGCAGAGGGAAAGGTCTGGATGTTATTGACTGCGATAACGGAAAGATCCGTTTCCTTTTGAATGTGAGCAAGGCCTGTGATATGATGCAGATGTATTACAAAGGTCAAAATATGTCGTTCATATCAAAAAACGGCTTTATGCAAAGAGAAGCCGCATTTGCAAACCGCTTTGAGGGCGGTATGCTCTATACCTGTGGTCTGGACAGTGTGGGCGGCAGAGCCGGATTCGAAGAACATGGTTCAATACATAATATCCCTGCAGAGATCCTGCGGGCAGAATGTAATGAGGAGGAACTCATTGTAGAGGCGATCGTTCGGGATACCGCGATCTGCGGAAAGAACCTGGTCCTCCGTCGCAGAATCACAACGGCCATGAATGGCGACACCGTATCAGTCAATGATACACTGGTAAACGAAAGCTACCGAAACGAGAATTACTGTCTTTTGTATCATGTCAATATCGGATATCCCATGCTTGATGAAGGCGCAAAGATCATTGCTGATACAGATGTATGCCTGCCCCGTACGAAGTGGGCCGAGAAATACGCAGATACAGCATACCAGATCAGCGCACCTGTTCCGAACATGGAGGAGACCTGCTACTATTTAGCGCCTGGATCGTCTGCAGTATCCCTGGTCAACGAAAAAATTGGCAGGAAATTTACTGTTTCTTATTCCGGTGATACGCTAAAAAACTTTTTGGAATGGAAATGTATGGCAAGCGGAGATTATGCACTCGGTCTGGAGCCGTGCACAACAAAGCTTGATGATCTGTTTGCGTACAGCACGATCAAAGCTGGCGAGGCCATCGCATTTTCTGTCAATATTACAATCAATGAATTTAAATAAGCTGAAAAGCGGTGATTTAATTGATCAGCGATATTATTATATTGATCATGGAATGGATCGGAACGATCTCCTTTGCAGTTTCCGGTGCACTTGTTGCGATTCGGTGCAGCTTGGACCTTTTTGGTGTCGTTACGGTTGGCTGCATTACAGCAGTTGGCGGCGGTATCATCCGGGATATTCTCATTGGAAATATTCCGCCGAAAATTTTTTATAACCCAATGATCCTACTGGTTGCAGTTGTAACCTCGATCCTTGTATTTTTGATCGCTTATATTTACCGAAATAAATTTAAGCAGATCCGGGAAGCTGTAGACACAGTCAACGTGTTTTTTGATGCACTGGGATTGGCTGCTTTTTCCATTACAGGTGTCGAAATTGCTTGCCTTGCCTCACTGCAGGAGAACGCACTGCTTGCCATCACTTTGGGTGTGATCACAGGTGTTGGCGGCGGTGTTCTCCGGGATGTATTGGTCAATGAAAAGCCCTATGTTCTGACAAAGCATATTTATGCTGTTGTATCGATCCTTGGATGTAGTTTCTATTACATCCTTAGTGTTCAGCTTGGTTATAAGGTAACAGCTACATTCTTTGCGGTGATCTTTATTGTCTTGATGCGACTTCTGGCTGCGAGATTCCGCTGGAGCTTGCCAAAGATCAAATTTGATGAGCACGACAGTGTTTGAACAAAGCATACGATAAGGACCGTTGTGATGACGGTCCTTTTGTTGATATCGGGGGATTATCAAATAACATCGAAAATTTACTTGCTAAATTTTTTCAATATTGTATAATGGTCCAATACAAGCAAGTAATTGACAGTTATTGTAGTTGTTCTCAGGAGGTAATATCTATGAACTATGATCGTACGTTTAATTTTTCAGCCGGTCCTGCCATGATGCCGGAAGCTGTCCTGGAGGAGATCCGGGATGAAATGATGAACTACCGTGGCAGTGGTATGTGCGTCATGGAAATGTCTCACAGAAGCGCTGTTTATCAGAAGATCATTGACGAAGCAGAACAGGATCTGCGGGAATTGATGAATATTCCGGACAATTATAAGGTCCTGTTTATTCAGGGCGGTGCGACCCTGCAATTTTCCATGATCCCCATGAACCTGATGAAGAACGGCAAGGCTGTTTATATCGAGACCGGTGCATGGTCCAAGAAAGCGATCGCAGAGGCAAAGAAGGTTGGCGATGTTACCGTTATTTCTTCTAAGGATAAAAACTATACATATATCCCGGATTGCTCCGATCTGGACATTCCGGAAGATACGGACTATGTTTATATCTGTGAAAATGAGACCATCCATGGTACGACCTGGCAGCAGTTGCCCAATACCAAGGGCAAGGTCCTTGTGGCAGACCAATCCTCTATGTTCCTTTCCAAGCCCTGCAATGTTTCTGACTACGGTCTGATCTATGCCGGTGTGCAAAAGAATGTTGGACCTGCGGGTATGGTGGTCGTGATCATTCGCGAGGATCTGATCCGGGATGATCTGGAAAACCTGCCCATTTACCTGCAGTATAAGACCCATGCAGATGCCGGCTCGCTGTATAACACCCCCAATTGCTGGGCGATCTACTGCTGCGGAAAGGTATTTAAGTACCTGAAGAAGCTGGGTGGGCTGGAAGCTATCAACCAAATGAATATTGATAAGGCAAAGGTTTTGTATGATTTCTTGGATAACTCCAAAATGTTCAATGGTACAGTTGATAAGGATGTTCGCAGCCTGATGAATGTGCCCTTTGTAACGGAATCCAAGGAACTGGATGCAGAGGTAGTGGCAGCCTCAAAGAAGGCTGGCTTTGACAACCTGAAGGGTCATAAGTCCGTTGGCGGTCTCCGTGCTTCCATCTATAATGCCATGCCCAAGGAGGGTGTTGAAGCACTGGTGTCTTTCCTGAAGAAGTTTGAAGAAGAATATAAGTAAGGGTGGGGAAGAAATATGTCGATCGTAAAACCGTTTAAGGCTGTCAGACCCGCTTCAGAGCTTGCAGAGCGTGTTGCTGCACTTCCTTACGATGTGATGGACAGCGATGAAGCCAGGGAAATGGTGGTTGGGAATCCCTATTCTTTCTTGCATATCGATAAAGCAGAGATCGATCTTGATCCTGCGATCGATCTGTACGATACCCGCGTGTACGAAAAAGCCAGAGACAATCTGAACAAAATGATCAATGACGGTGTGTTCGTTCAGGACGAAAAGCCTTGCCTGTATATCTATAAACAGGTTATGAACGGTCGGGCGCAGATCGGTATCGTCGGCTGTGCATCCATTGAAGATTATATGAACAATGTGATCAAAAAGCATGAGCTGACCAGAGCGGATAAGGAGCAGGACCGGATCAATCATGTGGATTATTGTGATGCCAATACCGGACCGATCTTCCTGACATACCGGGCAAAAGGATCGATCAACAAGCTTGTTGCGGACACTATGGCTGCAAAAGCACCTGTTTACGATTTTGTAAGCGAGGATGATATCGGCCATACAGTCTGGGTGATCGATGACACTGCTGTTATTGCGGCTATTTGCAAGGAATTTCAGAATGTTGAAAACCTCTATATTGCTGACGGACACCATCGCAGCGCCTCTGCTGTCCGTGTAGGTATGAAGCGTCGTGAAGTGAAGCCTGATTTCAATGGGGAAGAGGAGTTTAATTTCTTCCTGTCTGTGATCTTCCCGGATGATCAGCTATATATCATGGACTATAACCGCATCGTCAAGGACCTGAACGGCAATTCTAAAGAAGAGTTCCTCGAAAAGGTAAAAGAGAAGTTTACAGTTTCTGCCTACAAGGGAAACGATTCCTTAAAGCCGCAAAAGAAGCATACCTTCGGTATGTATCTGGATGGTGCCTGGATGCTTCTGGAGGCGAAGGACGGCACTTATGATATGTCCGATCCGGTTGCCCGTTTGGATGTGTCCATTTTACAGAACAATCTTTTGAGTCCCATTCTTGGTATCGGTGATCCCAGAACAGACAAGCGCATTGACTTTGTCGGGGGAATTCGTGGACTTAAAACGCTGTCTGACCGGGTTGACGACGGCAGCATGGCAGTTGCATTTTCTATGTATCCAACAACAATGGACGATTTGATGGATATTGCAGATGCAGGCGCGATCATGCCGCCTAAATCCACCTGGTTTGAGCCAAAGCTCCGCAGCGGATTGTTTGTCCATAAGCTCTCTGAATAAGAATTATGCGCATCTTTTTAGATGCGCATTTTTTATATAGTGTTGAATATCCGAGGGAGTCGTGTTATTATAAAACTACAGATATATAAGGAGGCAATGTAGTATGAATCATCACAATCCACTTCTAAGAAATAGTATCAGCCCCCAGAAATTTATCACCATCGGTGAGATCATGCTTCGGCTGACTCCTCCAAACTACGAGAAGATCCGTATGGCAAACAGTTTTGAAGCCAATTACGGCGGCAGTGAAGCGAATATTGCCCTTGCGCTTGCGAATTTGGGGATCGACAGCACCTTTTTCTCCGTTGTACCCAATAATTCTATTGGCAAAAGCGCCATTCGCACCCTTCGGTCCAATGATGTCCATTGCTCTCCGGTGATCCTCAGCACACCGGAGGAAACACCCACACACCGCTTGGGTACATACTATCTGGAAACAGGATATGGGATCCGCGCCAGTAAGGTTACCTACGACAGAAAGCACAGCGCGATCACGGAGTATGACCTGACCAAGGTCGATCTGGATAAACTCTTTGACGGCTTTGATTGGCTGCATTTGTCCGGAATCACACCTGCGCTTTGCGAAAACTGCGCTAATTTCATTTTGCGCTGCCTGAAAAAAGCCAAAGAAAAGGGAATGACTGTCAGCTTTGACGGGAACTTCCGCAGTCGCCTGTGGACCTGGGAGGAAGCAAGAGATTATTGTACCCTGTGTCTGCCATATGTTGATATTCTGTTCGGAATCGAACCCTATCATCTGTGGAAGGATGAAAAGGATCACAGCAAGGGCGATTGGAAGGACGGTGTTTCTCTCCAACCCAGCTATGAGCAGCAGGATGAGATATTCCAACACTTTATTGAGAAATATCCGAATCTTAAATGTATTGCAAGACACGTGCGCTATGCCCATTCCGGCTCTCAAAACAGCCTGAAAGCGTTTATGTGGTACCAGGGCCATACCTTTGAAAGCAAGCTTTTCACCTTCAACATTTTGGATCGTGTTGGCGGTGGTGATGCCTTCGCCAGCGGGTTTATTTATGCAATGATGCACGATTACAAAGCAATGGATATGCTGAATTTTGCGGTTGCCAGCTCTGTGATCAAGCACACCATTCGCGGGGATGCCAATATTACTGACGATGTTCGTGCAATTCAGGAAATTATGGATTTAAGTTTTGATATTAAGCGGTAAAATCGTGCCAGTTATTAAAATCTAACATTTTGCAATATTTTTGCACACATTCTGCAATGGTATAAACCTCCTGGTTGTGATATAATTTCGCTATCATAACCAGGAGGAAATTTTATGAAACTGACGAAAACAGGCGCTATTACTGTGGTAATCCCCCAAAAAGCGACCAGCAGGGAAGTGTTTGCTTCTGAAGAACTAATAAAGTATCTGAGCAAGATCATTCCGGGAATTCAATTAATTTCTGCTTCTGACTGTGCTGAGATTGCAGGAAGTAAGATTTTGATCGGTGGACCTGAGCGTAACAAGTTTACGGCTCAGTATATTACTGAGGGTGCGTTTGATTCAATTGTTCCCGGTCCGGAGGGTATTTATATTAAATCCTTTGATGAAGATACATTGATCCTGGCAGGCAGCAGCAAAAATGTAAATGAGAATGAGCGGGGCACGATCTATGCTGTTTATGAGCTTCTTGAGCGGTACCTTGGCTGCAGTTTTGCGGCATATGTAAATCCCGAGATTGCAGGTGGCGACTATGTTCCCCAATTACAGCAGATCGATCTGACCGGAATTTCCTATATCAAAGCCGCTGCGGATAATATTTTCCGAACTGCAAATGTGGAGTATCATCACAGAAAGGTAGACCAGTTCCTTAACCGCAGCTTTATCGACTGGCTTGCAAAAAACCGCTATAACCGCATTTATAATTGGATGTATGCCTTTGATCAGGCAAAGGAAGCCGGTTTGATCGAGGAGATCGAGCGCCGCGGCATTTGCGTTATGGCAGGCTATCACGATATGCTCCCCTACTTCCTGCCCCAGGAAGGAAATGCATATTTTCCGGAACACTATTATGAAACCCATCCGGAATATTATAAGCTTATGGAGGACGGCAGCCGTTTCAAGATCACAGACCATTGGGGTGGTTGGGCTTTGTGCAGCCGCAATCCGGAGCTGCCCACTGTTTTTGCAAACAATATTCTAAAGTGGATCAAACAAAACCATCAAGTGGATGCAATCTCTATTTTACCATTGGACGGCAAGCGTCCCCAGTGCTGCTGCGAGGAGTGCAGCAAGTACACCAAGGGTGAGAATTATGCTTACTTTATCAATGCAGTTGCTAAAATAATCCGCCAGACCCATCCGGAGATCACGATCATTTTGACTATGTATGTGGATATCTGGAACTATCTTGAAGGGCTTGAGCTTGAGCCTAATATCTGCGTATGTGAAGCTGTATGGCATCATACCGGCCTGCGAAAAATCGGTAAAGCCGATGGGACAAGCCTGATCGGTACATTCTTCGAAAAAGACCTTTTGGAATGGGGCAAGACCGGCGCACGGCTTATGTTCTATGACTACTATATGGGTAACCAGTCTGCCCGCCAGCGGTATATCCCTGCAGCAGACGAAATGCAGAGCATCTGGACACGGTTTACAGAGGTTGGTATTTCCGGAAGCTCCACACAGATCGAGTACTATAATTTCTGGAATCACATCTTTAATTACTATTGTTTCGCCAGAACCGGCTATGACATCAGCTTCTCTATGGAAGATCACCTTGTACGCTTTACAAGGATATTTGGGGAAGGCGCGCCCTATATTGCCGAAATCATTCGGATCGCGGAAGCGACCCTGGAAGGTCAGGTAGCTATTAAATTTGCCGGACTGTATCTGATGGAGCATATTGACAAGGAAGCTTGTTATGCCCTCTTTGACAAGGCTTTTGCATCTGCAACAACTGCCTATGCAAGAAACAACATCCGTATGATGCGGATGCAGTTCCGCTATTCAGATGTGGAATGTACCCACACTAAGCATCGCGGGCAGGAGGGTCAGGTATACACTGTGATGGAAAACTGTTATGATCCAACCGGCGAGCTGTACTATATGAGCCGCAATTTTGACAGTAGTTACTGGAACGACCCCGGTTACGGGATTATGCTCCCAATGGATAATAAAAAGCTGGCAGATTTCGTCCCGGATCATTGGTATACATTTGAAAAATAAAATAATATCCCCTTTGCAAAAGCAAAGGGGATAAATGTTTTTTATGCAGTTAATCGGAAAAGAGACCGTTCAAAACCAATACTTCCTTATGGAGTGTTGCCCTTGCAACGCGTCCTTGTAATGCATGTTCTGAATAAATATTAAGGTTTCTTTACAGTCCCATTTTTATAGCATAAATTCAAATCTTACATTTTGCAATGTTTTCGAGCACATTCTGCAATTGCGTTAGTGCTTATATTGTGATATAAATATATTAAATTTACTTAGGAGGTACATTATGAAATTGTCTAACAAAAGCGTACTTACCGTTGTAATACCTCATAAGGTAACAAGCAGAGAGAGCTTTGCTGCGGAGGAGCTTAGTAAGTACCTGCGTAAGATATTTTGCGGAATACAAGTCACAATTGCAACAGCTGCCAATACAGTTACTGGAGATAAGATCCTGATCGGCGGTCCGGAGCATAATCGTATGACGGCTTGTTATATTTCAGAGGATGAATTTGATGCAGTTGTTCCCGGTCCGGAAGGCATTTTTATCAAAGCATTCGGTGAAGACACACTGATTGTTGCAGGCAGCAGCAAAAATGTAAATGAGAATGAGCGGGGCACGATCTATGCTGTATATGAGCTGCTGGAGCGTTATTTAGGCTGCAGCTTTGCTGCTTATATGAATCC
>CAYLNV010000041.1:0-8208 GCA_964385085.1 uncultured Oscillospiraceae bacterium | reverse complement strand
GTTGACTTCCCTGCCCATCTTCTTGCAACCATTCCGGAAGAAAAGCGCAATGCTCTGGTTGGCGTACTCTCCCACGACCCACGTCCTTCCTACCAGCGCACACCGGACCGTATCTATGGACTTTCCTTTGCGGGATTTGACATCCGTTTCACTGTTGAGAACTCTAAATTATTCGTGAAAGAAGTAACCAAATTATGATAATCGATTTTCACTCCCACGTCTATCCCGATGCTGTTGCGGCAAATGCGCTGGCGCATATGGGTTCTTTGGCACATTGCTCCTTCTATACGAACGGTACTGTTTCAGATCTGACCGCGTCTATGACAAAAGCAAATATTGATTACAGTGTGGTTTTGCCAGTAGTAACAAATCCTGCAAAAACAAAAACGATCAATGACATTTCGATTTCAAGTACAGGAAAAAACGGACTGATTTACTTTGGCGGCATTCATCCGGACACCGAAAACTATCGTGAAGAACTTGCGCGTCTGGCAGTTGCCGGCATTAAGGGCATTAAGATCCACCCACAGTACCAAAACACACGGCTCGATGACATACGCTATCTGCGAATTCTGGAATGTGCTGCGGAATTTGGATTGATCGTGGTTGCACACGCAGGTCGGGAAGGTGCTTTCCCGGATCGTGATCTGAGCAATCCGGAAATGATACGCAATGTGATCCGCCAGATCGATGGTCTTACCTTGGTTGCAGCCCATATGGGCGGTGTATTTTGCTGGGATCGTGTAGCTGATAATTTGTTGGATACCGGTGTATATCTGGATGCTTCCTGCGTGCTGGGACCTTTGAAGAGAGATGACGAACAACAATCAAAATTCAGCCTGATGAACCAAGAAACATTTATGCGCTTAGTTCAGCAATTTGGTGCAAACCGCATTCTTTTCGGCTCTGATACCCCCTGGACAAGTCAGGATGACTCTGTAAAAGCCTTTTTAACTCTGCCCCTTTCAGATGGCGAACAGACCAGTATCCTGTATAAAAATGCCTGTCGCTTGCTTTCCCTCCAATAATACGATCCAGCATCCAGCCCGGTTGACTTTTCCAGTGAAGGTGTTATAATGTTAAAACATTTTTGGTGAGGTGTGGAGAAATGAAGCGATTGAAGCACGATATGCTCAATGGTCCGTTATTTTCAGGGATCATCCAGTATACCATTCCGATCATTTTAACCTCCCTGCTGCAGTTATTCTTTAACGCTGCAGATCTTGTTGTGGTGGGCAGATACTGCGGCAGCATCTCTGTGGCAGCAGTCAGCGCTACCGGTTCGATCACCAACCTGATCGTAAACCTTTTTATTGGCCTTTCTGTTGGAACCGGTGTTTGTGTTGCCCACGGAATCGGTGGCAACCGCAAGGATGAGGTCCATAAAACTGTGCATACCGCTCTTCCTGTGGCAATTGTCAGTGGTGTTGTTTTAACAGTAATCGGCATTGTTTTTGCTGACGATCTTCTCAAACTGATGAAGACACCGGACAGTGTCCGCCCTCTTTCAACCATCTATATGCAGATCTACTTTGGCGGCATTGTATTTTCGATGATTTATAACTTCTGCGCATCTATTTTGCGAGCAGCAGGTGATACAAAAAGTCCGCTGATCTTCCTGATTATCTCCGGTGTAACCAATGTTGTCTTAAATGTGGTATTCGTTACTGTATTTAAGATGAATGTAGCAGGTGTTGCTTTGGCAACTACCATCTCTCTGGGCATCTCCGCTGTGCTGGTAGTACGGGCTCTGATCAAGCGCACCGATAGCTGCAAACTGGATCTGCGGAAGCTGCGTTTCTATAAAGAACCTCTTTTAAAAATGCTCCGGATCGGTCTTCCTGCTGGTATTCAAAGCTGCCTGTTCTCTATCTCCAATGTCATTATCCAATCCTCGATCAACGGATTCAACTCAGAGGCTCTGATGTCAGGAAACGGAGCTGCCGGAAATATCGAAGGCTTTGTTTATGTAACAATGAATGCCTTTTATCAAACTGCGATCAATTACACCGGCCAAAACGCAGGTGCTCATCGATACGACCGTGTCCGAAAGGCTTTTGGTATTTGCCTTTTGTATGTGGCCGTGATCGGATCGTCTATCAGCTCCCTTGTATATCTATTTGGCAGGCAGCTTCTTTCTGTCTATATCGTGGATTCCGAAGAAGCCATTATGTATGGACTCATTCGCTTTACATACATCTGTCTGCCTTATTTCCTGTGCGGAATGATGGAGGTCTTCACCGGCACACTCCGCGGCTTAGGCTCGTCTCTTACACCTATGCTGATCAGCGTTTTAGGCATTTGCGGTGTGAGAATCATGTGGATCTATACCGTATTCCAGATGCCGGAGTATCACACGCCCCAATGCCTTTACCTGTCTTATCCGATCACCTGGACTGTTACGCTAGTGGTGCAATTCATCGCGTTGTCCGTTATCTATCGAAAAAAAGCAAAAATGTCCCTTTTACAACGAAGAAATTCATAATTTTATCTTGCAAAACAAAATCAATTGTGTTATAATTCATAAAAGCTTGTAATTCTGGAGGCTATTTCAGTCATGATGTACCTGGCAGCACAGTTTTATTTTAGCAACTATTACTTTTTTATGAGCAAAAAGTAATAGCGATTTGTGCTGCAATGATTTCAAGCTGACCGTGTATTTTCCGGCGCCGCACAGATCTCATCTGTGCGGTGCTTTTATTTTTACTAGGAGATGAAAAAATATGATTGCTGTATTAAAAAGTGGAACGACCCCCGAGCAGACCGCCCATCTGGTAAATTGGCTGAATCACATGAATCTGGAGGTTCATGTATCTGAGGGTCAGGAAGTTACCATTCTCGGTCTGATCGGCGATACAAGCCGGGTGGATATGGAGCTTCTAAGCAGCTTGGAGATCGTGGAGACAGTAAAGCGCGTTTCTGAACCCTTTAAGCAGGCAAATCGAAAATTTCACCCCAACGACACCACCATCACCATCGGAAACGCAAAGATCGGTGCAGGTCATTTTTCAATGATCGCAGGTCCTTGCTCCGTTGAAAGCGAAGAACAGATCATCGAGGTCGCAACCGCTGTCAAGGAAGCCGGTGCAAACATCCTCCGCGGCGGAGCTTTCAAGCCCCGCACCTCCCCTTATGCCTTCCAGGGTATGAAGGATGAGGGCATCCGTCTGCTGTTGGAGGCTAAGAAGGCAACCGGTCTTCCCATTATTACAGAGATCATGAACATCCGGACCCTTGATCTGTTCCAGGATGTGGACATTATTCAAGTCGGCGCAAGAAACATGCAGAACTTTGACCTTCTGCAGGAGCTGGGCAAAACCACAAAGCCCATCCTCTTAAAGCGTGGCCTTGCCAACACCTTGCAGGAGCTTTTGATGAGTGCGGAATATATCATGAGCGAGGGCAATGAAAATATTATTCTCTGTGAGCGCGGTATCCGTACCTACGAGACCTACACCCGTAACACGCTGGACCTCTCTGCTGTTCCTGTGCTTCATGAGCTGACCCACCTGCCTGTTGTGGTCGATCCCAGTCATGCAACCGGCAAGGCCAGTCTTGTACCTTCCATGGCTGTTGCGGCTGCAGCAGCCGGTGCAGACGGCATCATGGTCGAGGTTCACAACAACCCTGCCTGTGCCCTGTGCGACGGTGCGCAATCCATAACACCTGCCCAGTTTGCAGATCTGAACACTCGGATCCAGAAGGTCCGGGAGGCGATCGCATGACCGTTGGCATTTTGGGCCTTGGCCTGATCGGCGGTTCATTGGCCAGAGCATACGCAAAAGCAGGGCATACTGTTCTCGCCTGTGAGCAGGACGAAGCAATGCTTATGTTTGCTCAGTTAGCCGGTGCTTGTCAGGGCGAACTGAACAAGGATTCTCTTCCCTCCTGCGATCTGATCCTTTTATCGATCTATTCCGGTGGCTCTGCCGCCTGGCTTGAGGAAAATGGCAAGTATATCTCCTCCTCTGCCTTGGTCATGGATTGCTGCGGCATTAAGGGTGATATCTGCAAGCGCTGTTTCCCTATTGCTGAAGCCTATGGCTTCACCTTTGTAGGCGGACACCCTATGGCCGGTTCTCATTACTCCGGATTCAAGTACAGCCGCTCCAATTTATTTCAGGGCGCGCCTATGGTCCTGGTGCCACCCAGATATGACGATGCAGAGCTTTTACAGCGCTGTCAGGATGCACTTGCCCCCTGCCGCTTCGGTTCGTTCTCTGTAACCACAGCCGAAGAGCATGACCGGATGATCGCATTCACGTCCCAAATGCCCCATATTGTCAGCAATGCCTTTATTAAATCTCCCACTGCGTTGCGCCATAAAGGTTTTTCTGCAGGAAGCTACAAGGATCTGACCCGTGTTGCATGGCTGAATCCTCAAATGTGGGCGGAGCTGTTTTTATCCAATCGTGAAAATGTACTTACTGAGCTGGATCAGTATATCGATTCTCTGAATCAGTATCGCGATGCAATCAAAAATAATGACGAGAACACCCTGGTCGCACTCCTGGACGAAGGACGTAAGCGCAAGGAGGAGGTTGACGGATGAATACCATTACCGTCCGTGCATCAAAAACATATGAAGTCATGATCGGCGGCGGACTTTTGTCTCAGCTCGGCAGCTACGCTGCAGGCCTGCAAAGGCCCGGAAAAGCTGCGATCATCAGCGACAGCAATGTTTGGCCGCTATATGGTGCAATTGTTGAAAACAGTCTCCGTTCTGCCGGTTTTGAGACGATGCACCACTGTTTTCCCGCAGGCGAAGCCAGCAAAAATGCAACTACATATCTGGGTATCCTGAATTTTCTGGCTGACAATCAGTTTACACGCTCCGACATCGTTATTGCTTTAGGCGGCGGTGTGGTTGGTGATATTACCGGATTTGCTTCCGCTACCTTTCTGCGGGGAATTCCTTATATTCAAGTCCCCACCACATTGCTTGCTATGGTAGATTCTTCTGTTGGTGGAAAAACTGCCATTGACCTGCCGGCGGGCAAAAATCTGGTCGGCGCATTTTACCAGCCTAGTCTGGTGCTGTGTGATACCGATGCATTAAATTCCCTCCCTGATGGGATCTTCCGGGATGGCTGTGCTGAGGTGATCAAATACGGTGTTCTTTATGATACAGAGCTATTTGCTCATCTTTCTGCCTGTGGCTTAAATTTTGATCGAAAAAGGGTCATTTCCCGCTGCATAGAACTAAAACGCAATGTGGTCATGGAGGATGAATTTGACACAGGAGCGCGGCAAAAGCTGAACCTTGGTCATACCATTGGACACGGTGTGGAAGCGCAAAGTGATTTTACCATTTCTCACGGTCAGGCAGTTGCCATCGGTATGGCCATCGTTACCAGAGCCGGATGTCAGCTTGGCCTGTGCGATTCAAATACTGTTATGCAGCTTCAGTCAGTTCTGGATGCCTTTCAGCTTCCCAGTGCCACAGACTTTTCTGCTTCCCAGTTGTATCAGTCTGCACTGTCAGACAAGAAACGCTCCGGGGGAACAGTAAACCTGATCATTCCGGAGAGAATCGGCGCTTGCTTCATTCGTCCTACTCAAATTTCTGAACTTCAATCCTTTATCGAGGCTGGTTTATAATGGACATCACCATAAATCCGGGTATGCTCAGCGGCACAGTCCGCGCCATACCCTCAAAATCTCAGGCACATCGACTGCTGATCTGTGCTGCATTTGCAGACAAAGCAACTACGCTGATTTGTCCCCAAACAAATCAGGATATTGAAGCAACGGCAGACTGTCTGCGTGCTTTAGGTGCAGATATTTGCCGAACAGATGATGGCTACATCGTTTCCCCGGCCCAATGCATACCGGAAGACGCAGTTTTGAACTGTAGGGAGAGCGGGTCTACCCTGCGCTTTATGCTGCCTGTTGCAGGTGCGCTTGGAGTTAATGCTACATTCCAGATGGCAGGCAGACTTTCCCAGCGCCCTCTGTCTCCTCTGTGGGAGGAAATGGAGCGTATGGGCTGCACATTGTCCCGCCCTACAGATGATACCATTTTCTGCGCCGGTCAGCTAAAAGCCGGAGATTACAGCATTGACGGTGGTGTTTCCAGCCAATTTATCACAGGACTTCTGTTTGCAACAGCCCTGATCTCTGGCCAAAGCACCCTGACCATAACCGGAAAAACGGAATCAAAGCCCTATATCGATATGACCCGTCAGGCATTATCTGCCTTTTGTTTGGCAACAGAAAAAAACAAGATCAGCAGTGCTTTCCCCTTCCATTCTCCCGGTAAGATCACCGTGGAAGGTGATTGGAGCAACGGTGCATTTTTCCTTGCTGCAAAGGCTCTGGGAAGCGATCTGTCCTTAGAAGGTCTTGATCCAGATTCAGCCCAGGGAGATCGAGCTGTGGCAACGATCCTTGACGCTATGGACGAAAACATCACAGTTTCTGTTGCTGATATACCCGATCTTGTCCCCATTCTCAGCGTTGCAGCAGTGGCAAAGCACGGTGCGGTATTTACACAGATCCAGCGGCTCAGGCTGAAAGAATCTGACCGTGTAGCTTCTGTCATAGCCATGCTGAACGCTCTGGGCATCCATGCTGAAGCTACAGAAGATACACTGACTGTATATCCAGGCAGGCTTCAGGGCGGTGTAGTCGATGCAGTCAACGATCACAGGATCGCCATGTCCGCTGCCATTGCCGCAACTGTTGCAGCCGGACCTGTAACGATCCTTGGCGCACAATGTGTAACAAAATCCTATCCCTCATTCTGGGAAGAATACCGCAGATTAGGAGGAAACTATGAGCAGTACATACGGTGAACGATTAAAGCTCTCCATATTCGGTCAGTCTCACGGTCCTGCCATTGGCATGACCCTGGACGGAATCCCCGCAGGTTTGCCGGTAGACACCGATCAGCTTCAGACTTTTTTGAACCGAAGAGCACCCGGCCAGAATGATTTTTCTACCCCCCGACGGGAGGCAGATAAGCCGGAATTCCTGTCCGGCATTTTAGACGGTCATACCTGCGGTGCGCCCATTGCCGCAGTGATCCATAATACGAATACCCGGTCCGGTGATTACAATGGTCTTAAGGACTGCCCCCGACCGGGTCATGCAGACTTTACCGCGCAGATCAAATACGGTGGCTATCAGGACGCTGCCGGCGGCGGCCACTTCTCCGGACGGCTGACTGCGCCGCTGTGTATTGCAGGCGGTCTCTGCAAGCAATGGCTGGCGAATAAGGGAATCCAGATCGGCGCTCACCTTATATGTGTGGGCGGTGTTACCGACGATCCATTTGATCCGCTGCACCCTCAGCTTGATCAAGTCCGTGCTGACTTCCCCATTCTTTCTGAAGCTGCCGGTGCAAGAATGAGGGAGATCATTTCTCAGGCCAAGGCAGACGGCGACAGCGTCGGTGGTATTATTGAATGTGCTGTTACCGGGCTTCCTGCCGGTTTGGGAGATCCAATGTTCTCCGGCATGGAAAGCCGCATTGCGCAGATCATCTACGGTGTACCTGCTGTAAAGGCAGTGGAATTTGGTGCCGGCTATTCCGCTGGCTATATGCGGGGCAGTGAGCATAACGATGCCTACACCGTGGAAAACGGAGCGGTCCGTCCGCTGACTAACCGTGCAGGCGGTATTTTGGGCGGTATTACCACCGGTATGCCTCTGTACTTCCAAGTGGCGATCAAGCCCACTCCGTCCATTGCGAAAGCGCAGCAAAGCGCTTCATTCAGTAAGCTGGAAACGCTCCAGCAGGAGATCAAGGGTCGACACGATCCCTGTATTGCTCCCCGGGCTGTTCCTGTCATTGAAGCCGCTGCTGCCATTGCTATTTTTGACGCGATCCTTTGTCAAGGTTAAAAAGGAGGTTCTATTATGGAAATTCAGGATATCAGAAATCAGATCGATCAGGTCGACGACCAGCTCGTGCAGCTTTTTGTTAAGCGCATGGGTCTGTCTGCTCAGGTGGCAGATTATAAAAAGGCCAACAACATGCCGATCTACGTACCGGCACGGGAGCGGGAGATCCTGCAGGACGTGGCAGATAAAGCCGGTCCTGATATGGCAAATTATACGCGGGTGCTGTATTCCATGCTGTTTGAGCTGAGCCGCAGCTACCAGAGCAAGCGGAATACGGATTCCACCCCTCTGTATCAAAGGATCACAGAGTCAATTGAGAATACACCCAAGCTGTTTCCCCAGGCACCTATGGTCGCCTGT
>CAYLNV010000040.1:4346-8401 GCA_964385085.1 uncultured Oscillospiraceae bacterium | reverse complement strand
AGGATTCCACCTCTGCCACATACATATCGCCGTCAATGTTGATGCTCTTGGATTTCTTGGCAAATACCACAGGCACACCGAAGCACCGGGCCACCGAGCAGGCGATGGCAATGCCGGAGGCCTCAATGGTCAAGACCTTTGTGATCGGCTTATGGGCAAACCGCCGATGAAATTCCTCGCCCATCTGGTCCATCAGGGCAATGTCCATCTGGTGATTCAAAAAGCTGTCCACCTTTAACACATTGCCTTCCTTGACGATACCATCCCGGACAATGCGTGCTTCCAAAAAATTCATATCATAGTCCTCCGTAATTACAGAGTAACGCCGTCCTTGAAGATAGCGATCTCTTCACAGCCATTCAGCTCATTCTTGGTCTGCTCACCGTTGGCCACCCGGATGATGTACCGGATCAGGTCATCGGTCAGATCCTTGCCCTCCAGAAGTCCCGAAGCGTCGAAATCGATCCAGCCGGACTTGCGCTGGGCAAGGGCATGGTTGGTAGCGATCTTCACTGTGGGGATGCCGGTTCCCAGAGGTGTGCCTCTGCCGGTGGTAAACAGAATGATATGGGCGCCGGCAGCCATCAGGTTGGTAACCGCCACAATATCATTGCCGGGTCCGTTCAGCAGGGACAGGCCGGGCTTTGTTACCCGGTCGCCATAGGTCAGCACATCGGTAACCGGTGCAAGACCGCCCTTCTGGATGCAGCCCAGAGACTTTTCCTCCAGGGTCGTGATACCGCCGGCCTTGTTTCCGGGAGAGGGATTCTCATAAACCACCTGATTATGGCGGGTATAATAATCCTTAAAATCGTTAATGAGCGCCACAGTCTTGTCAAAGACCTCACGGCTGACACAGCGCTTCATCAGAAGATGCTCTGCACCGAACATTTCCGGAACCTCCGTCAGCACACACCGGCCGCCCATAGCAGTGAACCGGTCGCACAAACGGCCAGCCAAGGGGTTGGCGGTAATGCCGGAGAAGCCGTCGCTGCCGCCGCATTTCAGACCAATGACCAGCTTGGACAGGGGCAGCTCCACCCGCTCATAGGTGGCAGCATGGGCCTGCAGCTCCTTGATGAGCTTGACACCTTCCGCGATCTCATCCTCATGCTCCTGTGCGATCAGGAACTTGACCCGACGATCATCCCAAGTGCCCAGAACAGTCTTAAACAGAGGGATGTTGTTATTCTCACAGCCCAGACCCAGCACCAGCACACCGCCGGCATTGGGATTGTTGATAATGCCCCGCAGCACCAGTTGTGTCATGGTCTGGTCATCGCCCAACTGGCTGCAGCCGTAGGGATGGGCAAAATACTTGGCACCGGTGAGCTTAGAGAGCTTTTCCGCGATCTTGTTGACACAGCCAACGGTATTGACGATCCACACATCGTTGCGGATACCCACCTGACCGTCCTCCCGCAAATAACCCATAAAGGTAGGGGAAGGCAGGCTTTCCCGGGTCAGGTCGTCAGGCTCGTAGACATACTCGATCTTACCGGACAGGTTGGTAGCCAGATTGTGGGTATGTACCTGCTCGCCTGCCTCAATGTCCTGCGTGGCATGGCCGATGGGATTGCCGTACTTGATCACATTTTCGCCAGCCTTGATCGGGCGGATGGCATACTTATGACCGGTTTCCAGTTGGACCTCAACGTTATCAGACTTGTGTATTAACATACTTATTGACCTCGTCGTACAGGAAGCTCAGATCCTGGCCCCAGATATCTGCGTTTGCCAGAATATCAGCCACGGTGGCAGTCTTCATGTATGCAGTGATCTCAGGCACATCGTTGACCATGTCGGTGCGATAGAAATCGATCAGCTTTGCAAAGGCCTTCAGCAGGTTTTCGGGCATCTTGTTGTAGCGCTTGATGTACTCCAGAATGGAGGGCAGTACACGGACCTGGAACTTACTGACGGAGTTCAGGGCGATGGAAGTGCAGAAGTGCTTGATGTAGGGGTTCTTGAAGCGGGTCATAACATCATTTGCATAGCTCAGCAGCTCCTCCTCGGGCAGATCCAGCGTGGGGATGATCTCCTCGAAGACGCACTTTCTCATGTGCTCGCTGATCTCAGGATCCTCCATGCAGTCCGCAACGGTCTCAACACCGTTCAGCAGGGCATAGGGGATGGTGGAGGTGTGGGCGCCGTTCAGGATGCGGACCTTGCGGGTGCGGTAACGCTCCAGCTGATCGGTAACGATCACATTCAGGCCGCACTTGTCCAGGGGGAATTCCTTGCACAGGTCTGCATAGCCTTCAATGACCCACAGGTGGAAGTACTCGGAGGTGTTGCGCATCTTCTCTTCGCCGCCGGGGAAGCCGGTGTTGATCCGGTCGACCAGGGTGCAGCAGAAGATGTTTTCGGCCTCGATCCAGTTCTTGAAATCAGCACCCAGATCCCACAGGTCTGCATACTGCAGGACGCACTTCTTCAGAAGATCACCGTTCCGGTCAGTCAGCTCGCAGGGCAGGAACACAAAGCCGGGTAGGCCCAGCTCAAAGCGGCGCTTTAACAACTGTGTCAGCTTGCCGGGGAAGCTGGAAGCAGGACGGTCGTTCAGGTTGTCCCGATCGTCGAAGCAGATACCGGCCTCGGTGGTGTTGGATACGATGAAACGGAAGTTGGGATCCTCAGCCAGTGCAATGTATGCATCAAAATCATCGTAAGGCTTGACGCAGCGGCTCAGGCAGGTAACCCACTTCTCCTCAACACCTTCCACACCCTGGCAGATGTGCGTGTAGTTGCAGTCAGTCTCCATCAGAACATCGCACATACCCTTGGCGATGGGCTGAACCACAACAACTTCACCGTCGAAATCGGTCTTTTCATTGCAGATCTGGATCATCCAATCCACAAATCCGCGGAGGAAGCCACCCTCACCAAACTGAATAATCTTTTCCATGATAAATATTCCTTTCTGTTTCCGGCAATGCCGGTAATTCGGTATGATATCATTATAGCGCTATCCCCGCCGGGAAACCTTGAAAATTTTGATTATCCTTTGGAAAAATCTTGATTTTTTTGATGTTCGTCTTTATAATAGTGTCCGAAGGAAAGAACCAAACACGGACAACCGTGGGAGCGGTGTCTCTACGGGCGCTGACGAAAGAAAGAAAAACATAGGAGGAGACCTATGGAATATATCAAATTTGCCGATGATCAGTATTTTTGCCTGCACCGCACCACCCAGCCGGACGAACAGGCAGAGCTGTTTTGCCCCACTCATTATCACAATCTTTTCGAGATCTATTTCATCACAGAGGGAACTTGCGAATTCTTCATTGGTGGCCGGTCCTACCGGCTGGTACCGGGAGATCTGGTGCTGATCCCCGACGGGGTCATTCATAACACAGCCTACAAGGATACCCGCCATGCCCGGCTGCTGATCAACTGCTCCCGCCGGTTTATTCCCACAGCGGCCGTTCCCGCCTGCCACCTGTACCGAAATCCGAAGATCTCCAAGGATATCCACAGTATCCTGCTGGCCATCGAAAAGGAATACACCCAGCCGGACCGGTGGAGCGAGGATTCTATCTACTGCTGCATGAAGCAGCTATTTATCCTGCTGGCCCGCAACCCCAATACATACACCGCCTCTCAGGAGGGAAACGAGACCGTTACCCGGGCAGCAGACTATTTGCAGCAGCATTTCTCTTCCGATGTAACGCTGGAGGAAATGGCTAAGTTCTCCGCAGTCAGTCCGGAGCATTTTTCAAGGCTCTTTAAGCGGGAGACCGGCTTCGGTTTCCGGGAATATCTGAATCTTTTGCGGCTGCAGCAGGCCGAACAGCTCCTAAAGCAGAAGCGGGAATGTAGCATTGCAGAAATTGCCGCAGAATGTGGCTTTGGGGACAGCAATTACTTCTCCGTAAAGTTTAAGAAAATGTACGGCATTTCCCCCAAGCAATTCCAATTGCAAAATGCCAGAGAATAATAGAAACATCCCGGTGCAAAAATGCATTTTTGCACCGGGATATTTTAGATCGATTATTCCATTTCTACCATTTCTTCCTTCAGTTCGCTGCGGCGGATCAGGAAGCGGCGGATGG
>CAYLNV010000040.1:0-4336 GCA_964385085.1 uncultured Oscillospiraceae bacterium | reverse complement strand
GCAAACAGACCGGCAATGCAGGCAACGCAGGCCACATTGCTCCAATAATTATCGTGATTGAGAATGACATGGCGGGTGATGGCCACAGTCAGCACCTCCAGAATACTTGCAGGCGTGGTGTCGATGAGCATACGCACAAATTCCAGCCCCACCACGATGGTCAGCACATGGTGCAGATAGGTATCGATATCGCTTAAGTAACCATTAACGGTGATCATCTGATAAATCTCCACCGCCAGAGCCGTTATCAGCACGATAATGGTAATACCCGCGATCATCCGCTCAATAAAATGAAGGATCCTGCGGAAAATATGTTCGACCCGGTGATCGTGCTTTTCCTGCCTGGCAAGCCTTGCCTGCAGCTTGGGGTCGGAAGGTGCTTGCTTCTGAGTTCTCATAAGTTCGCCTCCTGTTTTCGTGTTTCTTCCATTCTACACGAATTTTCCCAAAATTGGAAGTACAATCTTATTTAGTGGTCAAGCCGGTATTGTTCTTTGGCTTTTTCTGCTGGTTCAGCCAGATCTTCATAACCAGGCTGTGGGGCACTAATTTCACTAAGAACACCTGGAATTTTACCGGCAGACCGTGAATGGATACCTGCTTTTTCGTCTTGTAAAGATCCCGCAGGCCGGTGGCCACCACATCCTTGGCCTCATACAGCCGGTCAAAATACTGGACTTCATTATCGTTGGTCTTCATGGCATGGTCAAAAAACTCTGTCTTGACCCAGCCGGGGTTCATGGCCATCACGCGGATGCCCTTCGGTTTCAATTCCATATTCATGGCCCGGCTGTAGCTAAGCACAAAGGCCTTGGTAGCGCCGTAGGTCGTGATATACGGCACAGGCTGGAAGGCAGACAGGCTATCCAACTGCAGTACATGACTGCCCCCGTGCATATAGGGCAAGGTGATCCGGGTCATAGCAACCAGCGCCTTGCAGTTCAGGTCGATCATCCGGCGATCGTCTTCCAAAGAAACCTTTTGGAACGCACCGAATTTGCCAAAGCCTGCGGCATTGACCAGCAGCTTTACATCCGGTTTTTCCCTTTCCAGCAAATGGGAAAATGTTGAAAAGCTCTCCTGGCTGCAAAGATCCAGGGGGATCGGGCGCACAGGCACGGAAGAACCCTCCTGCAGTGCTTTCAGGGCATCTTCCCGCCGGGCGATCGCCCAGATCTCATCCACCTTTACAAACTTGGATAGCTGCAGAACAAACTCTTTTCCCATGCCGGAGCTTGCACCGGTTACGATCGCTATGTTCATAATTGATCTCCTTCTGCCATTATGCCATGTAGGGACACTCCTCCCGGAGTGTCCACGGACACCGCAGGAGCGGTATCCCTATAATATGCTTTTTGCCGCTTCTAAAAGGGCATCTTTTTCATTGGGGATGGCTTCATCCTGCACCTGCTCCAAAAGCTTCGCAAGGCACGCGCCAATTGCCGGACCGGGAGCAAAGCCCAACTCCATCAGATCCTTGCCGTCCACGGCCAGATCCTTAACTGTCAGGCAGGCATTTTCTTCCAGCACTTCCTGCAAAAGCCGCTCCACCAGTGCAAACTCTGTATGTTCAAGGCTCTCATTGATTCCCTTGCCCAAATAATCCGCCTTTTGCAGTGCCAGCAGCCGGCGCACCGTTTCTTCGCCAAACCGTCCCAGCCGTCTGCGCAGGATCCGCTTGTCCGGAGCAAGGGCAGTCATATGGTGCTTCACCAGCAGCACCACCTGCTCCCGCAGGGCAGCAGGTGCTTTCAGCCTCCGTAAAATGCTGTCTGCCATATCTGCACTCAGGGCTGCATGGCCCTTGAAATGGCCCTGTCCCCGGGCATCCATAGTAAAGCTATCCGGCTTGCCCACATCATGCAGCAGCGCTGCCCAGCGCAGCACCGGATCTTCTCCCACCCCTTCTGTAACAAGCGCAGTATGGGTGAACACATCGTAGGCATGATAATGGGTATGCTGTAAAAAGCCGACCGATGGCTTCAGCTCCGGGATAACTGCCGTCAGCACCGGAGAAAACCGCAGCAGATCCTTTGCCGTGATCAGGGGGAGCAGTTTACATAACTCGTCAAATATCCGCTCCCTGGCAAGCTTTTCCATCAGGGGTGCCAAAGCCTGCATGGCCTGCTCCGTCTGCATTTCCGGCTCCAGACCGAAGCGCACCGCAAATCGCACGCCCCGCAAAATGCGCAAGGGATCTTCCGTAAAGCGGGCAATGGGGTCGCCAACAGTCCGCAGCACACGGTCCTCCAGATCCTTCTGCCCTCCAAAGGGGTCTATATAGCCTGCTTCCAGACCATAGGCCATGGCATTGACCGTAAAATCCCGCCGGGCGAGATCCTCCTCTAAACAGGATACGAACCGCACCCAGTCCGGATGCCGGCTGTCCTGATAGCCGCCCTCCGTGCGGAAGGTGGTGATCTCGATCACCTCACGGTCCATAACCACACCGATTGTTCCGTGCTTTTCTCCGCTGCGCACCAGGGAATAATCGCAAAATACCCTTGCAGTCTCCTCCGGCAGGGCATTGGTACACAGATCATAGTCGTGGGGCACCGATCCCAGCAGTGCATCCCGGACACAGCCCCCCACTCCATAGGCAGAAAAGCCGGCCTGCTCCAGCATCCGGATACAGCGCTCCACGGTTTCCGGCACAAACACGGTTATGCCTCCTCCGGCGGCTGCACTGCACGGCCCTTTTCCACGGAGCAAAGGTCCAGTGCCAGCCAAACGATCATGGTCAGGTAGAAAAACCGATTTGTTCCTGTCAAGGACAGACAGCAGAAAAACAGCGCCGCCTGATTGCAAAATACCAGCCATCTTCTGCCACCCTTGCGGACATCCAGAACCGTCATATGATAACCGGTGAGCATTAAAAATACGCAGGCAAACAAGGGGAAAATGTATGCCTGGATCTGGGGTTCAGAGCCCCAAACTCTACAGCAGCAGATGGTAAACAGCATGAAAAACGCTGTTAACACCGTATGCAGCACCACTGTAGGACGGCCGCCCTTCAGCCGCAAAAATGCCAGAAGGCCCATGCTGACCGCAGCCGCCAATCCGACTACGAAGGCAGCGATCCCCAAAACGCTGTTATCGCAGCACAGGTGGTAAATGCCGGCATACAAAATGCCTGCTGCACCGATGGCACAGCCTGCTGCACGGCCCACCCCTGCAGGAAACAGGCGGCTGTACTTTGTGATGGGTGTAAGCTGCCGGCAGCACAGAAGGATCACCGCCAGAACCAGTGCCGTCAGAATAAACACAAGGGGCAGCGACAGGTGCTGTGCCGGGAGCAGTCCCTTTTCATCGATCCCGGCAACGAACCAGCACCGCAGTGCCAGTCCCAGGCCGCCTGCGCCCACCGTAAACCAGGGGAGAATATTGGGTTTTAATAATTTTTTCATATAACGACCTCCAGTCGCAGGGAATATCATGCCATGGTTTCCAGCATTTTCAGGGTAACCTCATAGCGGGTCGGCTCTCCGACAAAAAACCGTCTGGCCTCCTCCACTGCACAATCCCCCAGCCGGGCCATCTCATCTGCAAGACTGCCGGCAATATGGGGTGTCAGGAACACATTTTCCATGGTGTACAGCGCGCTTCCCTCCTGAGGGGGAAAGGGCAGGGTAATGTCCAGGATCGCGGTCCTGTCCGGTGCTTCCTTAAGAGCCTCGATCAGATCCGCTTCCACCACCTGTGCCCCTCTGCCGGAGTTGATGAAGGTGGCATTTTTCTTCATAAGATCAAATAATTGCTTGTTGAACATCCCAACCGTCTCCGGGCAGTTTGCCACATGGTTGGAAATGGTCTGACAGGTGGAAAACAGCTCCTCCAGGCTGACCAGCCGCACATTCAGCGCCTTTGCCTTTTCCTGGGATGCAAAGGGGTCATAGGCGAGGACCTCCAGATCAAACTGCTTCAGTTTTTCTGCCACACCGGCACCGATCGCGCCCAGACCTACAATACCCACCTTGCAGCCGTAGTTTCCGGGGTATTTATAATGATAAGGGTGATCGATTCCTGTAAAGCCATTCTGGCCTGCAAGGCTGCGGCAGCTCCGGGCAGCCCGCTGGACACCCTTATTGGCAAGCAGGATCTGTCCCACTGTGTACTCTACCACCGCCACAGCATTCTCCCGCCAAGCGCTGTAAACCTTCACACCGTTATTCAAAAAAGGCTTTGCAAAATGCTTCACCGTGCCGCCGGCATGGCTCAAAACCTTCAGCTTCGGAAATCTCTGACGCACCTCTTCGTCTGTATAAGCAGGTACGCCCCAGGTGGTAAACAGGACCTCCACATCGGAGATCAGGCTGTCATTTTCCTTTGTGAAAAC
>CAYLNV010000039.1:0-8679 GCA_964385085.1 uncultured Oscillospiraceae bacterium | reverse complement strand
AGGCCGCGGCTTTGCGGTGTCCGGCGGTGTTGCCGGCGCAGTTGCAAATCATGTAAAGGAAACCGACCCCCACGCAGAGGTCCTGACCGCAAGGGCAGAGGGTCTGCGGGAGTGCCGGAAGCTGATGACCTTGGCAAAGGCCGGTAAATACAACGGCTATTTGCTGGAGGGAATGGCTTGCCCCGGCGGATGTGTGGCCGGTGCAGGTACACTGCTGCCGGTGGAGCTGGCGGCAAATGTGGTCAGCCGCTATCAGAAGGAAGCAGGCAAGGAAAGTCCCCTGGAAAGCGCTTACCGCGACCAGGTTGAACAATTAGACTGAAGAGAGGTAGTAACAATGTTAAAAGGAATCCCCAAGATCTTGCCCCCGGAGCTGTTGAAGGTGCTGTGTGAAATGGGACACGGCGACCGTCTTCTGATCGCAGACGGGAATTTCCCCTCGGAATCTGTTGGCAAGGATGCCATCGTCATTCGTATGGACGGCCACGGTGTGCCGGAAATTCTGGATGCGATCCTGCAGCTTCTCCCCCTGGATACCTATGTGGAAAAGCCGGTGAGTCTTATGGCACTGATGCCCGGCGACGTGGGCAAGGTGGAAACACCTATCTGGAACACCTACAATGAGATCGTTTCCAAGTATGACAGCCGCGGCAAGGAAGCTGTGTGCAACATTGAGCGGTTTGCTTTTTATGAGGAAGCAAAGAAGGCCTATTGCATCGTTGCAACAGGCGAGAGCGCCATCTATGCCAATGCAATGCTGCAAAAAGGTGTTGTGATATAAAAGGGCTGTAAAGAAAGCTGATAAAATGAGGGAGGCAGCTCCATTTGAGCTGCCTCCCAATTGTTTTCATTTACTTTTTTTATATGTAAATAATCAATCCTGCTTTGCAGCAGCCAGCTTGTCCAGCTTCTTGTTTCTGGCATAAATGATCAGATCAGCGCCAACCATCACGAGGTTCAGGATGTAGAACACCAGAACATACCACTTGCTGGCAAAGGCAGCCATATAGGCCTCGTTGGTAAACTTGGATGCGATGCCGGCGATATAGCCGAAGAAGATCAGGCACAGGAAAGCAAGGCTCTTGCCTTTGGTGGTCCTGGCTTTGTAGGACTTGATCACATTCATAGGCCAGGAAAGACCAAAGCTCAGGATCATTGTGATTTCCAAAATTTCAGACATTATAAAGTTCCTCCTTTAAGGTTGCTGTCGCATTGCGACGGTTCTTGTTCTTGCTTGCAGTTTGACAAAGTCTGGAAAGATTCTATCATAACCGCCCTGAAAATGCAACTATAAAGTGGAAGAAAAGCAAGTTTTTCCGGAAGTATGCTTATGATACGGCTTTCCGGCAGCCGCCCGCGATCCATATCTGTGCCTGCTGATCAGGAGAAGGAAAAATGATACGATTTTGCTAGGACAATGGAGAAAAATATGCTATAATAAAACAGAAGGGAGTGATCACTATGTCAACAGAGGCACCGAAGCGGCCCATGCGGTTTGAATTTGCATTTGAACGGCGGAGACTGCACCCATATTCTGTTTATGTGGACAGACGGGAACATTTGCCCGGTGAGCACTCCTCCTATCACCGCCACGACTTCCCTCAGATATGGTATTGCTACCGGGGGCACTATACCCACCGGATAGCAGATCAGACATATGATTGTCAGGAAGGCTCTGTGGTGATCATTCCCGCGGGCACGCCCCATCAGGTCCTTTATGATCAGACCACAGATATGATGTGCCTGAGTGTTTTTCACGATATATTGGATCTTGAAGCGCCGGAAAACTATAAGCACTCGGTCATCAATCTGTATTTGCGGGAGTTTTCTCAGGAAATCGGCATTTCCTTTGCGCCATATACGATGCTAAGCGCCCGATCCCGGCAGGTCATGGAAGAGGCCTTCTCCTGGTTCGTGCTGATCGATTATGCACCGGAGCATACGGCGACCCTTTCCCAGATCCGGGGAAAATTAGAGGAGGTATTCTCCATTCCGGAGCTTGCGATCCCGGATGCTTACTGGGAAAAGGCGATGCACATTGCCCAGACCCGGCTTTGCCCCATTATGCGGGTGGTTTCCTACTTGAACGACCACTATCCGGAAAAGATCACAGACGACAAGCTCCTGCAGGCAGGAAATATCAGCAGGGCAGTGATGTACCGGTATTTTAAGCGCATTATGAACGAAACCTATTCCAGATACCTGCAAAACCTGCGGGCGCGGCATGCCCACATATATATAAAGTATACCACCTATTCCTTATCCCGCATCGCAGAGCTGTGCGGCTTTTACGACAGCTACCATATGTCTCAGAATTATACCAAGCATATCGGCAGTGCCATCGGTGAGCAGCGCAGAAAATTTGAGCGGATACGGGAAGGAAAAGAAGAAGCGTGCAAATAAGCAAACAAAACATACAGCCCCGGGGCATTTGCCCCGGGATTTTTTGTGCGATTGACCCAAAACGATACGATTTTAGGTTGCAAGCCGGAAGAATTATGTTACGATTATTTTGGGAATATCGGACGCAGCTACAGCGCTGATATAAAAACATATTTTATAGGAGGAGACGAACATGAAGTTTAACGTCAAACGTCTGACAGCAGTATTGCTTTTGGTGTGTCTGCTGTCCTCTATGATCGTTCCTGCAACCTTTGCGGAGAATGATGCTGTGCAGCCTGAAACCATTACTTATGATTTCGAGATGTACAACAATGCAGCTCTGATCAATGCCAGCACTGCGACTATTTCCGGTGCGAATGTGAATGTGTACAGCGTCAAATACGATGGAACGAATCGCTTGTATACATGGTTCCACGGAACGGGCGGTGCGTTTAAGAGCGGCACTGTCAACTGGCAGCCGGAGTCTTCCAATGGCGAATTTGATGCCAGCAAGGATACCTACGGCAACGAAATGAAGAATTTCGAATTCCGTGGTGCGAACCAGCAGGGTATGCGCCTGAGTTTGAATGAGACCAGCGGAAACTGGGCAGCGATCCGTATCAATGTGGCTGCCGCCGGTGAATACACGGTCAAGCTGAACGTGGGTACTGTATCCGGCAGTGCAAACGTCTATATCTTTGCGCCTGCTTCTGCCGCTGACGGCACAGCCAGCGCGAAGCTTATGAGCGACCGGAACGCTGATTATCCCGTTACATCGAATCTGGTGGCTGCCAACCGGGTGGGCGAAGGCACGGTGGCACTGACTGCCGACGGAGAAGTGAGCGTGGGTACTTATACCTTCGGTGCAGCCGGAGAGTACATCGTGGTATTCCAGACCGCAGCGGATAAGGACATTTATTTGGACAGCATGGTGCTGGAGCCTGTTGTGTCTCCTGAGCCCACGGGAACAACTGAGGAGACTGCCGGTGCTGTGATCACCGGTCAGGATGTCAGCTATAAGTTTGATGTGATCACAAACTATCCCGATACCTGCAAGGAGCTGAACTCCAAGAAGCTGAGCAGTAATTACGGCAGCGGCAAGGTGATCGATCTCCTGAACAGTTTGTATCCTGAGACCCTGAACTGGAAATATGAAGACAGCAGTATGGGTACGGCTAAGATCCAGACCCGGACCAATCAGGGTCTGCGGATCTATGGCGAAGCAGATGCCTGGGCAGCGGTCCGTCTGACCGGTATCACTGCCGGCTACTACGATATCAGCCTGACCGGTACCGGTGCCAGCAATATGAACACGGTCAGCGCATACCTGGTCAAGGCAACTGACGGTATGGTCGTTGCAGACCAGATGACATCTGAAAATCTGCTGTCGTCCGGTCTGGTGAATGTAGTTTACTATTCTGTAGGCTCTGCTGTAGAGCTGGAGGATGGGGATCATCTGCTGATCCTCAAGCATACGGCTGTGGACACTGCCGGTTACTGGTGTCTGACCGGACTGGAGCTGACCGCTGTGGCAGAGCCTGCGGAAGCTCCCACTGAGACTACCACCGAACCCACAACTGTACCGGAGACGACTGAAGCTACCGAGCCTACTGAACCCTTCGTTCCCACTGTGGACAAGGACGGTATTTTCGATTTCAATGTAATTACCACCTATCCGGAGCTTTGCGGCGGTCTGAATACCCGGCACTATGACAAGAAGGCTGTGGATAAGAACGGCAGCTCCGTGAAGGATGCAAACGGCAAGGATATGAAGATCCGGCAGTATCTGGAAAGCCTGTATCAGCAGGAATATATTGACTGGATTCTGGAAGATTCCTCTTTCCAGAACGGTGAAGGACTGGAAAACATTGAGCTTCGTACTGCCCAGGGTCTGCGTATCTACGGCACAGCAGGGGACTATGTTGCCTTCCGCTTGTCTGTTCCTGTGGCAGATACCTATAATCTGCTCCTGACCTCCGGCGGCAGCAATACAATGAATATCTACCTGGCAGAAGCAACTGAGGGCATGGACATTGCCGGTGCAATGACGGATGAAAACCTGCTGGTTTCCAGCGTGAAATCAGCCTCCAAGGCTGCGATCGCCCAGGAAGTGAAGCTGGAAGCCAAGGATTACATCCTGATCGTCAAGCATATGACCGGCGACGGTACGACCTACTGGACGCTGGCTCAGTTGGCACTGGAGAAGTGGACACCCAAGCAGGCAAAGCCTGCGGTGGATAAGAAGGTCTATGACTTTGACCTGGTTTCCATGGACGGTCAGTTCATTAAGAAGACCCTTACCAACCGTTATGAGGATGGCGGTATCCGCGTTTCTGCGAAAATCATTGAAATGTACGAGGCAGAGCAGATCCAGTGGATCTACGAAGGCGCAAGCGATACCTTCCCGGTGAAGGAGTTCAGCTTCCGCGAAAACTTCTTCCGGCTCAAGGCCTCTGAAAATATGAAGAAGATCTCTGATCCCTGGATCGCCTTCCGTCTGGATACTCCCGGCACAGGCACCTACGATGTTCGTATGATCTGCGACGATAAGAGCCAGGTCTGCGTGAATATCTACCTGATCCCCGCAGAAAGCACCCTGACCCTGACGAATGAGCAGATCAAGGCAGGCATGACGGAAGAAAACCTGCTGGTAGCCAATGTGCAGATCGACGATTCCGGTACATTCTACCTGGGCGAGTACACCTTCGGTGTGGACGATGAGTATGTAATGGTGCTGGACTTTGTGAAGGGTTCTGCCCTGTTCCTCAGCCAGATCGAAATGACGAAGGACGGTCTGGTAGCTGACGGCTCGATCAAGCACGGCACTACCTACAGCGGTGTTGTGTACGATCTGGACCTGGCTGACCAGATGGACGGCATTTACAGCAAGTCCAGTGTTTATATGCCCGACGTGATCGACGATATGAATGCCCGCTGGGCATCCGGTGAGCTGAACTGGAAGTTCTACAATGCTTCCGAGGGCCTGTCCGGAACTACTGTGGCTACGAAATACCAGCCCTCTACCTCTCTGCGCTTCTACCGGGCTACCGGTATGCGTGTTTACGGTTCTCCGGATGCCTGGATCGCCCTGAAGATCAAGAGCCCCGGCAGCGGTGATTTCACCATTACCTTGAACCATGCCACCTGTGCAAACAGCGGTACGATCGCGATGTATGTGCTTCCTGCGGACACAGACATCGATGCACTGTGGGAGGCGACCGACCCGGAAAACCGCGTGGGTAAGGTGGTCCTGACCAATGAGACCGGTGAATCGGTCATTGAGGATGGCGCGACCTCCTTTGTGGGCTACTGGAACTTCGAGGCAGGCAAGGAATACATCCTGCTGCTGGAGTGCTACGAGGCTTCTATCTTTAACGCAAAGCGCTCTTATATGCAGCTTTCCCAGATCATTATGCAGAAGGGCATTATTGAGCAGGAGACAGAAGAAACAGAAAAGAAGATCACATCTATGACCGTAGCCGACGATGCACTGCCCATTGCCGATGCCGGTACTTACGGTGCGATCATGGAGATCAATGGCCACGACTGGTACTTCCTGCCGGTTGAAGGCAAGTATATGCTCATCTACGATCTGGACACCGGGGAGCTGGTGGATAAGGTGTACGACGGTGTTTCCAGAGGCGGCGATGTGGTCGTAACCAAGGATAATAAGGTCGTGGTTGCCGGTGTTGCCAGTCCCTTCGTCTACGATCCCTATACCGGAGAGGGCTATTGGCTCAGCAGTATAAAAAATGTACCGGGTCTGGAGGAGACACAGGCCATCGTCTCAATGTGTGTGGATGAAGACAATACCCTCTGGCTTGGCATTATCTACGGCGGCTATCTGGCTTCCTATAATTTCGAGACCAAGGAATACACCAACTACGGCATGCCTTATGGAGCGCAGAACAGAATTACCGGTGTGATGCGCCGGGGCGACTATATCTATGCCTGTGTCCACGGTGATAATCTCAACAAGATCTTCAAGTGGGACATCAACACCCAGACGGTGGTGGCAGACTATGATGTTTCCGAGTTTATGGGTACTGCATCCTATATCCACTCTCTTAACTTCCTGGGTGACGGTGATTATCTGGTGGCAGGCGGCTCCAACCTGACCGCTGCCATTGTTCTGGACCCGGAGACGATGGAGCCTGTGGATCTGGGTCTGTATGCCATTCCCAACCTGGGCATCACCGAGGAGATCGACGGCAAGCAGTACATAGTGGTGCAGAAATACGGTCTGTATGAGTACGATATTGCCACCAAGACCGTAAGCAAGACACCCGGCTTCGGTTCTTCCGGCATCGGCTTCCGTACCGGCGCCCAGAAGTCCTACGGCAAGACCCTGGTTACCATTAACGGCGAAAGATGCCTGTTTACCTATACCTCCGACGGCGGACATCCCAGACTGTTCAATCTGGACGCGCAGGAATACCAATCCTGGGATAACCTGGTGGTCCACGGCGGCGGCGGCTCTGCCCTGCGTACCTTCCTGAGCTGGGGCGAGGGCTCTAACCGGTTCTCCTTCGGCGGCTTTAATACCAACCTGTGTGCAGTTTACAACACAGAGCTGGGCGGCATCGAGTTCTACTACAAGACCGGCGGTCAGACCGACAGCCATATCTGGTATGAGGGCAAGCTTTATGCCGGTAACTACTCCTCCACTACGCTTAATGAGATCTATCCGGACGAGACGAATACATCCCTGCCCGCAAACAATGAGTACATCCAGCGTTGGATGCTGAACCATGAGGAGACCGGTCAGAAGCGTATCCACATTCTGGAAGCCGGAGATGGCTACGTCTTTGCCGGTACAACTCCCGACTCTAACCTCAATGGCGGCGGTATCGTTACCTATGATACCCGGACCGGCCGCTGGAAGTTTGTACGCAATGTCATTCAGGATCAGTCCGTCAACGGTCTGGAATATCACGACGGCCTGCTTTACGGCACAACGACCCTCGCCGGCGGCTCCGGTGCCACCTATGTGGAAGGCACTTCCGCTGTGGTGTTCGTTTATGACTACAATACCCACGAGACTGTTGCGGTGCTGGATCCCAGAGATTATATCTCCGGTCTTGCAAGCCCGGTCGCCCATGTGGACGGCGTCACTGCCGACCCCAATGTGGAGGAGAATGGCCGCTTCTGGTGCATCGTGTCTGAGACATTGTTCTGCTTCACCTACGACAAGGAGAACAAGACCTTCGATGTGCAGGAGGTCATCTCCTTTGGTAAGAGCGCCTATTCAGACAGCGGCTCCAATAACTGGTGGCCCAAGTCCGTGCTGTTCGACATGGAAAGAGGTTATATCTATGCATCCTTCCAGACCCTTGGCGGTATGCAGCGCATCGAGCTGGAAAACTGGGATGCTGAGATCGGCAGCATAAAGGTCAAGAGCAATGAGCGCTTTATGGCGGACATCCCCGCAAGTAACTTTATGATCCTGGGCGAGGATGGAAACTTCTACTATGCCATCGATACCGATGTGAAGCTGTTCCCCCTGAATGTAACCGAGGAGGACTGGGCCATTGCAGGCGCTGTGGATCAGTTGATCCTGGACATCGGTGAAGAGATCACCCTGGAAAGCGAAGCAGCCATCAAGACTGCCCGCTCTGCCTACGAGAACCTGAGCTGGCGGTATAAGGCTCTGATCCAGAATCTGGAGATCCTGCAGGAAGCAGAATCCGATGTGATGGAGTGTGAGATCGCGACCATCGTCTATGACGACATCACCGCAGACTCCTTCCCCTGGATGGAAGAGCTGATGGACACCTATAAGGGTATGACTTCCCGCCAGCAGCGGTATGTGAAGAACTATTCCGAGATGAAGGAAGCCTACGACAAGGCCTCCGATCTGAACGATCAGCGGATCGCTGCAGCAATGCAGGAGAAGATCAATGCCCTGAAGGAGAAATTCCCCCTGACCCTGGAGGATGAGCCGGAGGTTCTGGAGATCCGTGCAGAGTATAAGACACTTACCGGTAAGCAGTCACTGCTGGTGGATACCACTATCCTGGAGGATGCAGAGGCACAGATCGCAGCTTTGAGAGTTGAGTATGTGAAGTATGTTGAGACGCTGATCCAGGCGATCCCGGACGAGATCACCCTGGAAGCTGAGCCTGCCATCACAGCGGCCAGAGAAGCAGCGGATAAGCTCTATACCACTGAGCGTAAGGATATTTCCTACTCCAAGCTGACCAGCGCAGAAAGCAAGCTCAGAAAGCTGCAGTCTGCCAAGGCGGCAGCGGATGAGGTGGACCTGCTGATCGATGCCATCGGCATCGTTACCCTGGG
>CAYLNV010000038.1:0-8900 GCA_964385085.1 uncultured Oscillospiraceae bacterium | reverse complement strand
CCGTGTTCTCCAATGCATTGGACAACTCCATTGAAGCAACCCGGAAGATGACAGATAGGCAGCAGCGATTGATCGATGTGCTGGTACATAAAGTACAGAATTTCCTGGTAATCAATATCTCCAATCCCCTAAAGGACACACTGGAGTTTGACGAGGAGCTGCCGATCTCTACAAAATCCAGGGTGAGTTACCGGGGATACGGACTACGGGTATTGCGGGAATCTATCGAAAAATACCGCGGGCTGCTGTCTATAGAAACAGCCGGAGGCTTCTTTATCCTTAAAATCATCATTCCAATCCCACGGAATCAATAGTACAATATACAAGCCGGAATTTGTGAATTTTTCACAAATTCCGGCTTGTTTTTTTGGCAGGTAAAAACCGATTACGCACTGAAAAAAGCCAATTTTCGCATTTTGTGGAAACGAAATATTTGAAGATGTATAGTATGCTCATAAGTATATCGTCTATGAGTATCAGCGGTATGTTCCGGTAGCTTTTTGTTAGGATAAAGCAGATGACATCATAAGAAGCAAAAAGAAAGGGTAGCTTATGAGAAGAGAAATTCTGTTAAACAAGGATTGGACTTTTTTATATAAGGATGCTCCAGCGGTGTGTGTAGATATTCCCCATACATGGAATGCTCTGGACGGACAGGATGGCGGCAATGACTATTACCGCGGCAAGTGTATCTATGAAAAGGAAATCCCCGTTCCGCCTCACGGCGAGAATGATCGGGTGTATCTGGAATTTCAGGGCGTCAATGCTTCTGCGAAAGTAATATTAAATGCAAACCAGATCGCAACACACGATGGTGGATATTCTACATTCCGGTGCGATATTACCGATGTGCTGCAGGAAACAAACCATCTGACCGTTGAAGTGGACAACTCAAAAAATGATCGGGTATACCCGCAGAAGGCGGACTTCACCTTTTACGGTGGGATCTATCGGGATGTAAGGCTGCTGATCGTGGACCGGTATCACTTTGATCTGGATTATTGCGGCGGACCGGGTATCGCTGTTACGCCCACAGTTATGGGAACAGACAGCAGTGTGCGTGTTCAGACCTGGAACAACGCGGAAAACGGAATTGTTACTGTTAAACTGCTGGACGCACAAGGACGGGAAGTGGCTTCCGGCGAAGGCAAGGACACGACCCTGACCATTCCTGACGTCCACCTTTGGGACGGTCTGGATGACCCCTATCTGTATGACTGCGAAGCGACCCTGACGGTGGACGGCACTGCGGTGGATCAGGTCAGAACACATTTCGGTGTCCGTACCTTCCATGTGGATCCTCAAAAGGGATTTTTCCTCAACGGTCGGAGCTATCCGCTTCGGGGCGTGTGTCGCCATCAGGACTGGAGGGGCATCGGCAATGCGCTGACCAGACAGCACCATCATACGGATATGACCATCATCAAGGAAATAGGTGCTAATACCATCCGGCTGGCCCACTATCAGCATGACCAGTATTTCTACGATCTGTGCGATAAAGAGGGCTTGGTGGTCTGGGCGGAGATTCCCTATATCTCCGAGCATATGCCCAACGGTCGGGAGAATACCGTCTCCCAGATGAAGGAACTGGTGGTACAAAATTACAACCACCCCTCCATATGCGTTTGGGGTCTTTCCAATGAGATCACCATTTCTACAAAAGATAAAAAGGATATGATGGAGAATCACCGGATCCTGAATGATCTGGTACATAAAATGGATCCCACCCGTCTGACTGTCCTGGCCTGCTACGCCGTCTGTGGACCTTTTAACCCGGTGGCTCACAAGGTGTCCGATCTGGTAAGCTGGAATCTGTATCTGGGTTGGTATGTGCCGGGTATGTTCCTGAACGAATGGTGGACAGACTTCTTCCACAAGATATATCCCAACCGGTGCCTGGGTTATTCCGAATACGGTTGTGAATGCATGCCGCACCTGCACACTGATCGTCCCCGACGGCTGGATCAGTCTGAGGAGTACCAGTGCAAATATCACGAGCATATGCTCCGGTTTTTTGACAAACGACCCTTTATGTGGGCGACCCATCTGTGGAATACCTTTGATTTTGCCGCTGATGCCAGAAATCAGGGCGGCGAACCGGGTATGAACCACAAGGGGCTTGTTACCTTTGACAGGCAGACCAAGAAGGATGCTTTCTACCTCTATAAGGCATGGTGGAGCAAGGAACCCTTTGTCCACATCTGCGGCAGAAGATATGTTGACCGTCCCGGTAAAGTAACAGAGGTCAGAGTTTACTCCAATCAGAGAAAGGTTACATTGCTGGTGGATGGCAGAGAGTATGCCGAGCAAACGGGGGATAAGGTGTTTGTTTTCCGTGTTTCTGTCTCCGGCGAGATGAAGCTTGAAGCAGTGGCCGGGGATTGCCAGGATCAAATCACCATCCGTAAGGTGGATAAGCCCAACCCGGTTTATAAGCTTGGCAAGAATGCTGGCAATGCCAGGGACTGGGTGTAAAGGAGAATATCTATGAATGAGAATAATATGAACCGCGCCAAGCTCTATCAGCTTGCGCTGTTTCCCTTGAATAACGGTGCCACCAACGTCTACTTTGTCCTGATTCTGACTTATGTGGCAACCTTTGGCAACAAGGTGTTGGGCCTGGCAATGCTGTTTGTGTCCCTGATGGTTACGGGTATGCGGGTGTTTGATGCCATCACCGATCCCATCATCGGAGCGCTGATGGACAAAACCAATACGAAATTCGGCAAATTCCGGCCCTTTATGGTAATCGGCAATGTGATCATGGCGGTTTCCGTCACCATCCTTTATACCTTGACACCTATGATTCCGGAAACCATGGTATGGGCCCGGTATACGGCATATATCGTTCTTTATGCGGTATGGGTCATCGGTTACACCTTCCAGACCTCTGTCACGCGTGCGGCACAGCCGGTGCTGACCAACGATCCGAAGCAACGTCCTTTGTTTACGATCTTTAACACCATCGGCAGCCTTGCCGGCATGGGTGTTATGCAGGCCATTGGACCGATTATGGCAGGCGACAGCTTCGCCGGTGATTACAACGCACGGTGGTTCGTTATTATGACTCCCATCGGAATAGCAGTTTCTGTGGTGCTGACGATTCTTGCCATCATCGGCATTTGGGAAAAGGATAATGAGAAGTATTTCGGCATTGGTGACGGCAAGCAGGAGACTGTCAAGGTTTCTGAGTACATCCGGATCGTCAAGGCAAACAAGCCCCTGCAGCGTCTGATGGTTGCGGGCGGCGGATGCAAGCTGGCACTGTCTATCGCCACAAATGTTACTGTTTTGTGTATGCTTTACGGCTGCATGATGGGCAATTATGATACGCTGTATCTGCCCATGATGGTGGTGGGCTATGTGTTTGCGGTCCCGTTCTTCCTGCTGACCGTGCGAACCTCCCAGAAATACGGACAGAAGAAGTCTCTGATGACCTATGTCCGTCTGGCGCTGATCTGCTATGTAGGTGTGTTGGTCCTGCTGATTTTGTGGAAGCAGGGTGTGCCTGAGCTGAATCTGAGCATCTATGGCACGGACGGCATATCTATCAATCTGTACACCATTGCATTTATCCTGTGTTTCGGCATGGGCTACGGTGCCTACTACGCAACTGCGGATATGCCTATCCCAATGGTTGCTGACTGCGCTGATTATGAGATCTACCGTTCCGGTAAGTTCATCCCGGGCATTATGGGTACACTGTTTAGCCTGGTGGATAAGCTTGTATCCAGCTTGTCTGCTACTGTGGTTTCCATTGCGCTGCTGTTCATCGGTGTCAGCGATCTTCCAACCAAGACCACACCCTATTTGAGTGGAATGAAATGGGTGGTTATTGTCCTGTTCTGCATCATTCCGATGCTGGCATGGTTGCTGACTCTGGTCTCCATGAAAGGCTATGAGTTGGACGGCCAGCGGATCAAGACGGTGCAGGCTGTGAATGCCGCCCGGAAAACCGCCATTGCCAATGGTATGTCTATGGAGGAGGCTATGGCCACTATTACCGACGAGACTGTCGGAGCAGAATCACGCAGCTAACAATGTTAGGAGGTAAAAATATGAGAGGACCATCAAACGGATGGAAAATCTTCTTAATTGCGATCGTGCTGATACTGCCGATCGTTTTGGGAGCCCTGATTGGAATGTCCGGTCCCAAACAGGACGGGGACGTTGATCAGCCCCAAGCCGAGGAGACCACACTGGAGATCTCTTTGTCAGAAAATGAGGTCGCCTTTAATATAGGCGCCACAAGAATTCTTACTGCATCTATGGCAGTTGAACAGGAATCTTATATCTTCCAGTGGAGCACCAGCGAAAAGGGCGTTGTTTCCGTTAAAAAGGATGCCCGATCCCAGAATATCTGTGAGATTACCGCTGAGGGCAAGGGCAACGCTGCCGTAACACTCAGCATTATTGATGTAACAAAATTTAAGGTTGTCGATAGTATAAGCTGCCAGGTAACCGTAAGCGACGATAAAATCGACTTTGGTGTGGAAGAGGTAATTATTTCTCTTGATAAGGGTGATAGTGTAACTGTTTCAGCAGTTGCGCCCAATGGCGGCGAGATCATCTGGTCCAGCGAGGACGAGAGCATTGCTACTGTTGCAGACGGTGTCATTACCGCCCACAAAGCAGGCCAGGTTTATATCGTTGCCAAGAGCGGCAATATTGAAAGCAAGCTTCCGGTCAAGATCTATAACAGTCTGTTTACACTTGAACAGGTGAAGACTGTAAATATCGGTGGGTCCGAACAGATCGCCGTGGACGGAAGTATTAACGGCGAGGCAGTATGGGTATCGGGTGACGACAGGATCGTTACCGTTGACGCAAATGGTGTGGTAACGGGTGTTAAGACAGGCATGACTACCGTCACTGCTGCCTCTGAGGCAGACGGGCTTAGCTCCACCTGTGTCGTTATCGTTAAGGCGGGCTCCGGCAAGGCGACCGAGCTTATTGAAGGCAAGAAGTCTGCTGCGGCAGCAGATCCCGGCAATTGGTACTATCTGTGTGAGTCAGATATCGTTGCCGTGAGCACTGTCCCGACGCTTGACAACGGTGTGATCTGTATAGATATTACCGGCATAGGCGAAAGCGGCGCGAACTACTTCTACTTAAGATATCAGCCCGACGATGTCGGGGATGTGATCTATAAGAACACCACTTACATCTACTCCAGTGTTGATAATGCCCTTATTCAAATTAACGGCAAAGACCATGTGCTGAACGCAGGTCTTAACCGCATTGAACTGGAATTTACCTCGGCTGCACCTAAGCACGGCAACCCTTATCAGTTCAAGTGGAAGGCTAAGGGCCGGTTCTATATTATCCCGGTATTCGAGGAGATAAGCAGAATTGAGAAGATGATCCTTTCCGCTGAAAGTATTCTTCTGAATACCACCACAAACAAGAGCTTTGCGCTTACCGCTACTGTTCCCAATCAGGACAGTCCTGCCATCGAGTGGGTTTCCTCCAATGAGAATGTTGCCACTGTTTCAGATGGTGTGATCACTGCGGTGGGTGAGGGAAGCTCAATGATCACCGCTGTGTGTGGTAACTTTTCCGCAACCTGCCTTGTTACAGTTGAGGGCGAAGCACCGATTGAAGGTGATAAGCTTTCTTCCGGCAATAAGGCGGCGGCGCTTGAATCGCCCGGAGAGTGGTTGTATCTAAAGGACGGCAAGTCAATACTTTACAGCAATCCGATCATTGACAGCAATGGCAATATTCATCTTGGAATTGAGAGTATTGATGTGGCGAATAAAAAGTACGTTTATCTAAGATATCAGCCTGAAAACCCTGGAACCTATAAAGCTACCATAACGATCGAGTTTGCGGGCGAGGACGGTACGACCGTTGATATTTTGGGCGGTAACGTGGGTGCAACGCCTATCACACTTCACAATGGTATGAACAGCATCGAGTTTACCTTCACCAGTGATAGCGCGGTGCCATTCCAGTTTAAGTTCTACAGCATGGGAAGCTACGTTATTAACGTTACGTTCAGTCAAGAATAAAAGGTGAAAAATATGAATTGGTTTAATTTTAAATTCTTCAAGAAGGCTGGCTTCTATTTTTCGCTTGTATCGGTTATCAGCCTGATTGCAGCGACTACAAGCTATACCAACGGATTTACGGGAAACTTGCTGGAGTATAACGGTGAAAATGTTATGACCCTGGCGCTGGCTGGTATTGCTGCCTTTGTTCTGCTGCTGGTTTTTAAGCCCACAACAAATTATGCGCCCCTGGTGCTTTGGATCGGCTCATTTGCAAGCCTTCTTGCATATGTCGGCAACATTTATATGTACTTTACAGGCATCTTCTACAATGGCATCAGCGCAGAGGCATTCGGTCTGATCGACCCTGTGGTTTTGACAAGCACGATCCTGTTCGCAGTTTCCTTTGTAACAGCCAATATAGCTATGTATATGAAACATTCTGCCGAGGAGGACGAAACAGATGAAACGGCTTAATCTTGCAAGTAAAATATTTCTAAACATTTTCGTGATCATCTTCGGCATTACCAGCATCGGAAGCGACATCGCTCTTGCAAATGCAGGTGCGATCACCGCGTTCCTGGGTCAGTCTACGCAGCAAGTGATCGATGACGGTTCAAGCGAGGCCATCATTTGGAATTTCTCTGATTATTCCAGCATTGCTGAGCTGCAGGAGCAAGCCAACCGTATAACCGCTGCTGTAACCGAAGAGGGCGCTGTGCTTCTGAAGAATGACAATAACGCGCTGCCTCTTTCCGAAGGTGCAAAGGTCAATCTTTATAGCTCCAGCTCTGTAAACTATATTCACTCGGGTGGCGGCTCGTCCTTCGCTAAGAAGAGTGACTTTATCACCCTTAAGGACGGGCTTGAGAGCGCAAATTTTCAGGTAAATCAGGAGCTTTGGGATTGGTATAGCGCAAACAACAGCTATTTCGGCGACCATGTAAGCAATACCAGCTCGGATAAGGCATCTTATGCCATCAACGATGCCAAGTGGGATGACATTACCACCAGCGCAAAGAGTGATAATGCCGAAGCAGCGATTTTCGTGCTTTCAAGATATGGTACTGAGGCCACTGACCTGAAATATACGAACGGCTCTGCCACCGATTACAGCCACGGTAACTATCTTGAGCTTTCTCCCACAGAAATCGATGTTCTGACAAACCTTAAGGCGCTTAAGGACAGCGGGAAGATCTCTAAGATCATCGTTCTTCTCAACTCTGTAAACCAGGTCGAATGTGATTACATCAACGATCCTGCCTACGGCATCGATGCGGTCCTCTGGGTGGGTATCGGCGGCACTGCAGGCACGCTGGGTGTTGGTAAGATCCTCTCCGGTGAGGTTTCTCCTTCGGGCAGCTTGACCGACACCTACTGGATCAGCCATCACTATAATCCCGTATATGCCAACTGCGGCAGCTATGACAATAGCGGTGAGACATTGAGCTCGGCAAACGGTGGCAAGTCCAACAGATATATCGTTTATCAAGAGGGCATCTATAATGGCTACCGTTACACCGAAACAAGATATGAAGATGTGGTCCTTGAGAGCGCCAATGTGGGCGAATTTAATTACGGCGATGTTGTAGCTTATCCTTTCGGCTACGGTCTTTCCTACACAGAGTTTGCGTATTCGGAGTTTAAGGTAACCGAAAATGTGCAGGACGACACCTATACCGTAAATGTTACAGTAACAAATACTGGTGCTGCAGCCGGCAAGGAGAGTGTTCAGGTATACCTCCAGCAGCCCTATATTCAGGGTGGAGTTGAAAAAGCGTCGGTCGAGCTTGTAGGTTATGCAAAGACCGATCTTCTTGCACCCGGTGAAGCTCAGGAGCTTACTGTTGAGGTTGACGGCAGATGGTTTGCGTCCTACGATGCTTACGGTGCAAAGACCTATGTGCTTGATGCGGGCAATTACTATCTTACGGTTGCCACCGATGCGCACAATGCAGTAAACAATATTCTTTCCCACAAAAAGGCAGACGGCATCTGTGTAAACGAAAGCAAGATGGTGGGCAAGGGCAATTCCGCCCTGGTTTGGAAGACCACCAAAAGCGAGGATAAGGAAACCTACTCTGTAAGTAAGGTTACGGGCAACCCTATCACCAATCAGTTCGATAACGCTGACCTTAACCTTTATGAAGCGGCGAACAGCGTAAATTCGGTGGATTATGTTTCCAGAAGCAACTGGAATGATACCGTAAAGCTTGGTATGACCGAGAGCCATGCACTTCTCAACAATCAGGTTATCGTTACTGTAACGCCTGAGATGGTGGCGGATGGACAAAAGGGTTCGGAAAAGATCGAACAGGATGATGTGGAGTATCCCACCTACGGTGCAGATAACGGACTTACACTTGCTTCGCTTATCACCATAGCTGACGGTGTGCCTCAGCACGTTGATTATGACGATGAAAGATGGGACGCGCTTCTCGATCAGCTTTCCTGGGAAGACACGGTAATGCTTCTTTCCAACGGCTTGCGTAAGACCTACGGTGTCGATTCGGTAGGTAAGCCTGCTACCATTGACGGTAACGGTGCGCTGGGTCCTGTGGGCGGCACGAATTATGCATACAGCGACAATGAAAATGCCGCAGAAAACAGATTTTCCTTCCTTTACGGCGATCCCGATATGGATTCCTCGCCTGTTCAGTATCCTTGCGCAGCACTTGTAGCCGCTGCTATGAACGATGATTTGGCATACGAGCTTGGTAAGATCGTCGGTGAGGACTGCCTTTGGGCCGGTTACGCAGGTATTTATGGCCTTGGTGTCAATATTCACAGAGGAACCTATAACGGTCGTGCTTTTGAGTATTACAGCGAGGATCCCATTCTTTCAGGATACAGTGCTGCCGCTCAGGTTAAGGGTATTCGTTCTGAGGGTGTGTATGTTTATATGAA
>CAYLNV010000037.1:0-8951 GCA_964385085.1 uncultured Oscillospiraceae bacterium | reverse complement strand
ATCCTGCAGGCTGGAGCCTGCAATGGTAAAGGTGACCTTCAGATCGCTGTCGCCGGCACTGACACCGGCAAGCTGCATATACTTTTCGATGTTGGCAATCGCCACATCTTCATTCCAGGTGCCCATCTGGGGGTAATCGTGGCCGTTATCGGTGGCGCTGTCGCCCTTCGGATAAGCCCAGCTCACTGCAGACATATTCCAATACACCTGCTTAGCTGTACCTGCACGGTAGTAGTCCAGAGCCAGTGAGGTGTTCATTGCGCACATGATGGCCTTACGCAGGTTCAGGTCAGTAACCTTGGATGCGTTGATACCGATATAACCATAACCCAACTGGTCGGTGTGCAGAGGTACGATGCCCTTACCGGACAAAGCCTCCAGTTCCTCGTAGTTCTTGGTGGTCATTGCAGGGGAAATGTAGTGGACAGTGCCGTTCTCCAGCGCAGCAATGGCATTGTTGGAGCTAACGACCTGATAACGGATCTTCTCGATCTTCGCATTCTCCAGATCAGCACCAACGGTGTTGAAGTACTCGTTGGCCTTGAAATAGACAACGTTATTTGTATAGAAGGAGCTTTCTGTAGGATCACCGTTTTGGTTGTCTGTAGCCTTGTATGCACCGGCGCCCATGGGGATCTTAATATTTCTGGTGGACTGGACAACATTGGTCATAAACGCATAGCTGGCATATTCCACACCGAACTTGTTATTTGCAATGTCTACACCCACAGAGCTGCCCTCGCCATAGTAATGCTGAGGTGCGATCGTGATCGCAAAGTTCCAGATCGCCTTGGGGTCAACACCGTTGATGGTGATCTGCAGAACATCGTACTCGTTCTCCCCTGCTACCGTGCCGTCAGCATTGTGGGAGGAAGCGACCTTGTACTCTGTTCCGTTCACGGTAACGGTAGAACCGGCTGCATCCGTATGACCCAAGGAAACGATGCCGGAGATGTTCTCAACAGCCAGAGAGCCGTCGTCAGAGACGTTTTCGTGGAGGATGACTTCCTTTGCCTTTGCGGTGAATTCGGTCATCAGTGTCGTACCGGTAGCCCAGTACTGCAGAACGATGTCCAGCTCTGTTGCGATCTTGTCGTTATAAACATAATTGATCGCTTCATCCTTGGTCTTAATGGTGGAAGGATACTGTGCCTTCAAGGATTCGATGGTAGTACGATCGACCTTTCCATCTTCACCCTCAGCATACTTCACTTCCACATAGCCCTCGGTATACATGAAGCAGAAGATCTCGTCCTTAAATTCCTCGTACTTGTCATAGGGAGATTCTGTGTAGGACTCCTGAGCGCTGACATAGTCAGTTCCCAGCTCTTCCTTGAACAGCTTCAGGGCATACTCATAGTCAGCCAGCAGATCCTCATTGGTGATCTCATCGGGATCATTGGAGATCGCATCCTGATAGCCGGAGCTGACCTTAGCTGCCTTAATGGCTGCTACCATGCTGTCGTAGCTGACTTCGTTGGTAGCAGAAGCCTTCTTCTGGGTGTTAAACAGCGCAACCAGTTCCTGAACTCTGTTCTGGGCTCTGGTGGTCGCCTGTGTGGAGATCAGCTCATTGCTGTCATCAGAGGAAGAACCCACAGTCTGAGTCCGATACTCAGCCAGACCCACGATATCCGTGGAATAGAGTGTATTGGAGCCGGTGTAAACAGGATCCAGATACACATAGTAGTTAAAGAGCACATCCTCCATGGTCAGAGGCTGGCCATCGGAGAACTTAATGCCGTTCTTCAGAACGAAGGTGTATGTAGTGGTGTCGTCCTCGTTTTCGACAATGTCGTAATCCTTAACAACGACCGCCTCATTTTCGCCGTAAGCAACAACGACTTCCTTGTTTACATAGTCAGCACCCAGCATGGAGATCTGGGTCATGCTAACGATGGTTCCGTCGTTGGCAGAGGTGTAGAAGAAAGGATTGAACAGGCCGTCCAGATTCTCCGTCATGATAACGAAGGCATCCTTACTGCCGCCGCAGCCGGAAAGCATGGAGACCATCCCTATGCACATTACGATGCACAGGATCAAGGAAATAATTTTCTTGTTCATGATATCGCTCCTTTATTGAAATACTATCTCAATCGGCAAACGAAACTGTAACCGTTTCGTTCGTTACCGAAATGACTACCTTGTCGGGGTCGCTACCGGTTGCTGCACAGGAAATTTCCACTGTGTCCACAACAGGATCACCCATACCGCAAACCAGACCGATGGCATAATCATCCGTACCGAAGTAGCAGCCGGAATCGATCTGGAGGGTACTACTGAGAATGTGAACATTGGAAAGCTTTGTCTTCTCCGCAGCCATGCCTGCCAGCAGACCGTAGGCTGTACCGGCCACACGGGTGCCGGACTTAATGGTAAAGGTTACATTCTGGAATGTCAGGTCTGTCAGCGTTGCTGTTTCCGCAAGCTGACCGAACAAACCGGCATTGGTCTTGGAGTTATTGGTCTGGACCAGATCAATATTGCTGAAGGTATGTCCGTTGCCCTGGATCGTACCGTTAAATGTGCCGTACATCATAACGGTAGGCCAGATCTTATCGGTAAAGTCCAGATCCTCATGGATCACATAGCAGCCGTTCAGGCTGGCATTGCTCAGGAATTGATCCACATTGTAAATGTGGTACCACTCCCCTTCCGTCCAGTCAATATACAGCTTCATGGTGGTATTTTCCGCGGAAGCATTTTCGTAATTGACGATGGCAGTATGTTCCATGGTCTCGGTCTCTACCGCCCGAAGCCCCTGGGCATCCAGATAAACACCGTTATAGGTGTAATTTTCTCTTTTGGGAATGTCGTTCATATCTATTCTGCCGGTGGATTCATTCCACTGAGGCAGCTTGATCTCGCCAGACTGAGCAGGGTTGTAGGCAGCAGTGCTCAAAAGCTCGCCGGTTTCCAGCACATAATACTCGATTTGGAAAACCGGGATCCAGGCTGCATACAGCGTAAGCTCCGGTTCTGCAGAGGTATGGCTTTTCTCGGGATCGACCTCTAACCGATCCTCGGCAAAATCCCATCTGCCGGAATAGGTGTACTGGGTATTTCCGTTGCTGTCAACACCACTTTCTGTGCGTTCGGTGTACCAGCCCGCCAGAAAATATCCATTGTTGACCGCAGAAAAGGCATTGTTGCCTCTGGCTTCGTCATCCGGGGCGATCAGCGCGATGTGCTTCATGCCGTCGCTGTCCGCAGTGATCTGATCCAGATCATAGGAATCCACGATCACTGAGGTATTGGTGGTAAATGTACCACCGTTTGCATCACACTTAACGCTGAGGTTATAGTTCTCAGCATCATTGATCTGGTAAGGTGTTTCTGCTTCACCGCAACCGGCAGCAAAAACCGTGATCACCAGAAGCAAAACAGCAGTTAAAATTGCTTTCTTTTTCAGATTCATAGTTTCCGCATCCTTCATTCATGAAATCCGGTCCGGGCAGAGCCAGAGACGGCTCTGCCCGCTTCCGGGTATTCCTTACTCTTCAGATGTTTCTTCATCCTGAGGTTCTGCTTCTTCGGCAGCTTCCTCAATGGGCTCATCGGCTTCCTGAGCTTCCTCAGGTACTTCCTCCTGTGCTTCCTCGCTCTGTGCATCAGCAACAGTCTTGCTGCCCAGCTTCTTCCGAAGCAGAACTGCAGCAGCTCCGATCACAGCCACACAGGCGATCACGATCACAGCGATCCAGCCTCCGCCCAAACCGGAATTCTCAGGCTCAGTGGGCTGAGTCGGTTCTTCCGTAGGTGTCAGCGCCTGAATTCTCTGCTCTGCAGATACAAGGTCAGAGTAGTTCAGGACAAGCGCCTTCTGCTCGTAGGTCGCTACCTTATCGTAGGCAGCGCGGGCAGCCTCGACCAACGCTTTGTTTTCATAGGTAACACCGGAGGGGATCGCCTTGATCGCCGCAATGGCTGCCAGGGTGGTCTTATCAGGTGCTCTGTCGCCATCGATGGTCATATCAAAGTACTGGCTGTAAATGTAGGAATCATAATTCTGACCGTTGGCAGGTCTTACCATAGTCAGTTTGTTGCCAACATAGCCCACATAGTCTACGAAGTTTGCTCCGTAGAATACGTTGGAGTACAAACCACCGGTGGCATTCCACATAAAGTAGGGTACCAGATCCATGCTTTCGATCTGTACTTCATTGCCGTCATAATCGGTATATGTGCCATAATCACCGGAACCGGGAATATGCTCCAGAGAATCATAGTAGTTAGGATCGAACTCCTCCTCCAGGATCGGGGCAATGTAGCTGCCGAACACAACTGTGTGCAGGTCGTCGCAGCCATAGAAGGCCTTATGACCAATGGAGGTGGTGGAATAAGGCATGGTAACCATTTGCACATCTGTGCCTGCAAAGGCCATGGAGGTAATGCGCACAGTCTCCTCTGCCAGATGGACATCCGCATGATCAGTTCCGGCATAGGTGATCAGCTCCAGACCGTTGGGGACCTTACAATACAGGCTTCCGTCGATCACCTGGACGGTATCACTGACAGTATAGGTGTAGTTCATATTGCTATATTCCACACCGTTAAAGGTCTTGTTGTCCGCAACACCGAAGGGTGCCAGCTCGCACATAGCAAAGGGATTGTCTCCCAAGGTCTCCAGCGCGCTGCCCAGCGTTACCGTGAAGGGAGTCTTTGTTTCCTTCATAAATGCCAGCCTGCCCACAGAAACAGCGCCGCTGAGGTCTGCTTCCCGAAGGTCTGTGTATGCAAAGGCATAATCACCGATCTCGGTAGCAGCAGCCATGTTTTCGACCTTGTTCAGCGCTTCACTGTAGCAAAATGCGCCTTCAGCAATGATAGTTCCGTTGGGATTCAGGACCACAGACTGAAGCTTTTTGCCGTTAACAAAGGCATACAGACCAATGGTCTCTGCCGCAGACAGATCAACATGTGCCAAAGCTTCTGTTTCGGAGAATGCATAGTCGCCGATGGTAACCACCTTGGACAGGTCGATGTCGTTCAGGCTGGCACAGCCGGTAAATGCATAGGTGGGGATCTCGGTGATCGCATCACCCAGCTTCACCTGCTTTAGCTGCTTACAGTATGCAAATGCATACTCGCCAACTGTAGTGGCTGCGGACAGATCCACGGTCTCCAGCATAGGTGCGTAGTAGCTGTAAATGTAATAGCCATCGCTGGAGACTGCACTATAAGACATAGATGTATCCAGGCAGACCATGTAGACATCACCGGAGAATGCATAGTCTCCGATGGACTGTGCCTTGCTCAGGTCGATCTGCTTCAAATTGACCGTGTTGTAGAATGACATCTTGCCGATCTGTGCGTTCTCACCCAGCGTAACCGTCTCCAAAGCGGCTGCGTAAGAGAATGCGTTTTCACCGATCACAGCATTATCACCAATGGTCAGGGACGTCAAAGCGCCTGTAAATTCATAGCAATAATACTCGGTATCCAGATAGGGCTTCACCTTAAAGATGTTGTCCTTATTGGTGGTAAAGGCATAATTGCCGATCACAACATTGTTGCCGATCACAACCTCCTGCAGGCTCAGACACTCGCTAAATACACCTTCGTTCAGTTCCATGTTATCAGGAATCGTAACAGAGGTAATATCTGTGAAGGAAAATGCGTACTTGCCAATGTAGGTATCCGCAGTGAATTTCGGCAGTTCGGTAATGGATGTCTCAAAGAAGGCATACTCACCGATACTGGTCAGATCACCCAATGTTACAGACTCAATATCCTTAGAAGATCCAAACGCATAATCGCCCAGAACCGTTACTTCAGGCAGCTTTACGCTGGTGATCTGTGTGTTATGGGAGAATGCACCGTCAGCGATGGCCGTTACTTCTACACCGCCGATATCCTTGGCAGTGAAGCTGCCGGACAGCGTGGGTGCAACTACAGCCAGCGTCTTTCCGTCTGCGCTGAGAACATAATTCTCCGCACCTTCCTGATAAGCCTTGTTGCCCTTCTCCACTGTAATAGTAGAGATCTTGGTCTCACGGAACGCAAACTCGCCGATGTTGTTCACATCCGGTCCAATGGTTACTTCCTTCATGCCCTCGCACTGGTAGAACATACCCTCGGGCAGAACGGCTGCGTTCACATAGAAGGATTCCAGGCTATCACAGCCGGTAAATGCATAAGCACCGTACTTGACCTTCTTAGCGGTGATGGTCATTGTCTCCAGCTTCTCACAGCTTGCAAATGCATACTGACCGATGGACAGAAGGCTATCCGAGGTAATGACTTCCTTCAGATTCTTGTTACCTGCAAACGCATAGTCAGAAACGATGCAGATCGCAGACAGGTCCACAGTATCCTTCAGATTACAAAGCTCGAAAGCGCTCTGGTTAATGATCTGCAGATTATTCTCACCGCTGAAGGTGATCTTCTGCAGGGAGGTACAACCGTAGAACGCGCCATATTCGATCGCCTGCAGCGTAGAAGGAAGCACGATCTCTTCCAGTGCTGTCAGGTTTGCAAAGGCATAGGCACCGATCTTTTCCACGCCCTCAGGAATGATGACCTTGGTAACAGTCGCTTCACCAATGTACCACTGCTTTGTGGTCTCTCTGTCATCAAAGGCAAGCTCCTCCTCTGTCTTTGCCACATAGTCAAAGTTAGAGAATGCAAAGTTTCCGATCTCTCTCAGAGACAGGTCATCCGGGATGGTAACCACACCGCCGTTACCGTAGTAGTGGGTCAGAGATCCGGCAGAGGTTACATAAGGATCTTTGACTTCAATAGAAACGGACTCAGAATAGTAGGTGCTCTTACCATCCATCAGGACCTTCACAGTAACAGAGGCATAGCCCTCTGCCACGGCTGTAACAACACCGTTCTCATCGATCTTTACAACACTCTCATTACTGGTTTCAAAGGAAACTGTTGTATCGTTGGGGAAGTATGCCGCCAGATCATAATTCAGCAGAACCGACTCAGACGGATACATAGACAGATTATAATCGCCCTCAAAGAACCGAATATCACCGGTATCACCCAGCAGCTTATCCTCGTTTGCCAGCATATAATATGCCTTCTGGGTGGTATAGCCAGTGAGGCTGAATACGTCTGCCACAGGCTTGTCATAACGGCGATAGCCTTCGTCCTCTTCACCCAAGACCTTGACATTGAACGTCAGGCTCTTATTGGTCTGGGGATCACGAACCTTGACAATGGCGCTTCCTGCGGAAACTGCCACCAGCTTGTTATTCACAACACGGACGACGCTGGTTCTGGATGAGGTGAACTCAAGCAGCTCGCTCCAACTGGATTCAGGATGTACCATAGGCTCCAGCGTATAGACCTCGTTGACGCTCATGGTCAGACCCTCATCCAGACCGTCGAAGCAGAAGTCAACATAGTCAATGGGCAGACCGATCTCATAGGTAGCGTAGTTCAGGGCATAGTCATAGACCGTTACAACGAAGGTATTGTCATTATAGGCATTTTCCTTAATGTTGTAAATATAGTCGGTCAGCTCGAAGGTAACATAGGTCGTACTGTTCTGCTGAGAATAGACTGGGGTCATGTACTGCTCAAAGGCCTTCATTTCCTGTGCAGCATTGCCGTTTTCGTCCTCGCCCATGACCACGACACCAAGCTGTGCAGACATAGCATAGTGGTTGTCGTAGATGGCAGCCTTTGCGTACAGGCGGTTCTTCTTCAGGGTCTTATCGTACTCATAGTAGTACTCCACATCCGTTACAGTGGGAGCTTCAATGTCGATGGTCAGCGGGAAGGTGTATGTGTTCTTCTCGTTGGTGGACTCGCCGCCGTCGCCGTAATCCAGCCAGCCGGTGATGGTAACTGTCAGCTTGCTGTTGTTGGCAAGGTTGTAGTCCATGGTGTCGAACTCGATCTCCACATTGGCGGGATAGATAGAGCCACCGTCGCCGTAGGACTTGCGGACATCCACATCTTCGGTCTCAAAGACCACCTCGCCGGTGGTGTCATCGGTAATCACAATATCCACCTTGGCCGCATTCCTCAGCATACCGGTCCACATAAAGCGCAGAGAGTGGACAGTACCTTCCTGATTGGAAAGGGCAATGTAATCCTCGTTTGCAGAGATCACCATATCATCGGGATCCTGCAGGAAGTAGTAAGAACCAAGATAGCTGACATAGTCCTGCTCCATGCCGCCAACCAGACGGGTGGCATAGGCATCTGCCTTCAGCTTATCTTCCTCGTCAATGCCGTCGTCCAACTCGTCAGCATTGGTTTCATAATAGGTCAGGTCGAACATGGGGGCAACAGTCCAGTCGCCATAGAAAGCAAGATAAGGAACATTCAGGCTGATATCCTTGTCCTTAGCGGCAGTCAGGGTAACAAAGCCCTCCACATACATGCCGTTTTCAAAGGAGCTGTCCAGATATGCCTTGTTCTCGTCGGTCAGGGTAACGGTAACCGTTACATCCATGCTGCAGCCGGCCTTCACAGTCAGCTTATTATTCTTCAGAGAGCCGCCTTCAGATTCTTCTACAGATACAGCAACAGATGCACCCTCCAGAATCACAGCCTCTTCTGTAACGGTGGTCTCACCGGCATTGGTCTTGGTGTCGCTGACACCCTCAGTCATCACATAGGCACCAACATCGTAGCTCAGGCTCTTAGTGCCAAAGTTGGTAACTGTGAACTTCATCTCATACACACCGGTCTTGTCCGGATCGTCCCCAAGCTCCAGCTTGGAGGTATCCATGGCATTGCCGTCGTTATCATAAGTAGTAATATATGCAGTTGTATCCAGTGCGGCAGCCAGATTTGCAAGACCTGCGCCCTGCTTTCTGACAGCATAGGGCTGACCGTTGGTGTTCAGGACGATATCTGCTGTAGACATCATCAGCTTATTTACCATCTGGTTCACAGCCACATTATCATCAGCAATATCCGGGAAATTCTCCACCACATACTGACGCAGCAGAACCACAACACCTGCCAGGTTCGGGCAAGCC
>CAYLNV010000036.1:0-8989 GCA_964385085.1 uncultured Oscillospiraceae bacterium | reverse complement strand
ACTGCCGGTGCTGTGGGCGCAGACCTTGCAAACCTTGTAAACGAAGCCGCCCTCCGGGCTGTCCGTCAGGGCCGCAAGACGGTCAATCAGGAGGACCTGCTGGTATCCTTTGAGGTGGTCATCGCCGGTACAGAAAAGAAGAACACGGTGCTGACCGATACAGAAAAGCGGCTGGTGGCTTATCACGAGGTAGGCCATGCACTGGTCGCTGCGCTGGAAAAACATTCTCAGCCTGTTTCCAAGATCACCATCGTCCCCCACACCTCCGGTGCGCTGGGCTACACCATGCAAATGCCTGAGGAGGAAAAATATCTGCAGACTGCCGACGAGCTGCTGACGGAGCTGCGCACGCTGGTAGGCGGCCGTGCCGCTGAGCAGATCGTGTTCGGTGTGCAGACCACCGGCGCTGCCAACGATATTCAGCGGGCCACTTCCCTTGCCCGGAACATGGTAACCCTGTACGGCATGAGCGATGTGCTGGGTCTGATGGCACCTGCCTCCGTAAACCACGAATATCTGGAGGGTCAGGCATACCTTGACTGCTCTCAGGAGACCTCCGCATTGGTCGATAAGGAAGTGCAAAAGCTGCTGGACCGGTGCTATCAGGAAGCAAAGACCCTTCTGACCACCAACCGTGCGCTGCTGGACGAGATCGCACTGTATCTGCTGAATAAGGAGACCATCACCGGCGATGAGCTGATGGCTTATGTAAATGCAGAAAAAGCTTCTCAGACCGACAGCCCCAGCGCCGATTCTGAGGATTTTGAACAGGAATAATAAAAAAAAGCAAAGCAAAGACCCGGGTGTGTTCAAGCACCCGGGCCTTCGCTTTATGGGATGGGAGACAAGCAATTTAATAACGCTTCGGGATCAAGCCATGCCGTTTTCTTCCAGCACTCTTGCCAAAGCAGATTCATGGATCGCCATCAAATCATCGTAGTGGTATTTCGCTTTCATTTCTTCAATGACCTGATCCCACTCGGAGAAATCACGCTGACCAAGCAGGAACTTGGACCACTGGGTCTGTGCGTAGTTATACAGGGACAGCGCGTAGGTATCATAAACGAGCTGTTCTTCATCGGTATATCTGAGGCGGTGCTGGGGATCGTCCTCGCCCAGGAACTGCTGACCCAGCCGCATGGATGCGATATCTGTTTCAGACTGGGCAGCAACATAGGCCTCGGTAAGACGGTAACCTACCACACCAGCCTGATACAGGCCGGAGGGAAGCAAGCCGCCGTGGGAATCCAGGAAGGCATCAATAAACTTCCGGTTACCGTTCTCGTCATATTCCCAGCTTTCGCCCTCTACGCCCCAGTTGGTCAGAACCTTGCCCTCCTCGGAGAAGAGCCAGTCCACATATGCGATGGTGTTTGCCGTATTTGCATTGTTACCGATGGCATACCAATAGGTAGTACCGCTGCCGATACCGTCTGCCCATGTGGTGGTAACCACATCGGTGGTCTCAGCATAAGAGCCAAAGTTAAAGGGTTCTGCAGCGACCACCAGGAAGTCCTCCTTCAGGGACTGACCGGTTCTGTTCATCATAGGCAGACGGTCAGTCTTATCGAAGGTGATAAAGGAGGTATCACTGCCGAAGGCCTCGTACCAGGTTGCGGTATCCATGGTTGCGCAGGAGGGGTGCATCAGACCTTTATCCATCAGATCGTTCAGGAACTGAGCCATTTCCTTATAGGAGTTGCTGATCTGCGCCATGTAGTATTCGCCATTTTCGTCCAGGGTGAAAACAGTGTTGAAGTTACCCTGCAGCACATGGCTGCCGCCCCACAGGTGGCCAAAAGACTGGGCGACCTGAATGTTGCCGTTCATGTTACGCAGAACAAAGGGGTAAGAATCGGGATAAAGCTCTTTCAGCTTCTCCAGGGTCTGCACAAATTCTTCCTGATTGGTGGGGAAGGTCAGGCCATGCTTTTCAAAAATATCCTTACGGTACAGGAATACATAGGGATCGGTCTGTTCCGGAGATACCAGAGGCAGGCAGTACAAAACACCTTCTTCTACGGTGAATCTCTTAATATCGCTTGCGTTGGCAGGATCTTCCAGGAATGCCTTCACATTGGGCATCATATCCAGGTAGTGATAGATGTTGATGTATGCGCCGTCATTACCCAGTTGATCATAGGTCTGGTTATAGGAGACATTGTGGGTCAGGTCGGGCACCTGTCCCTCTGCCATCATGGTCATGTACTGCTGTGTAAAGCTGTCCAGCTCTATATATACAATATCCACACCCAGCTTTTCTTCGACCTTCTTTTGAGCCCAAGAGCCCTCGGCATCAAAGTCGCTATTCTCGTTGGCGTACACATTGATAGTAACACCGGTCAGATCGGGTGCAGTATAGTTTTCCAAGGCAAGGTTGCTGCCTCCCTGGAAATCAGTATCGACGTCGCTGTCGCCACCGCAGCCGGCCAGCAGTGCAATACAGGATACCAGTGCCAAAAGTACGGCTAAAAGTTTTTTAAACATAATAACCCTCATTTCTTGTAGTTAAATAATGGCATATATTTTTGTGTGCAGCGGCGGGAGCAAGCCCCCGCCCTGCGCATCTAAATAAGAGGTCGCCACGACCGGCTTTTGAACCGGTCTCACAATGACGCAGAAGAACGAAGGGGATCACCTCGGGCGCGGATGCGCCCTCGCAATGACACCTGTAGCCAACGACCTATGTGTCATTGGCTGGAACGGCACGCAGGCCGTTTCCTACATTGTCAATTGTCAATTGCTTCTTCCTCTTCCTTTTTCCTGGTCTTAAAGACCTTGCTGTGCAAGGAAGGTACGAACCACAACACTGCAAACACGATGCCAGCATTGGCAACAGTGATCGCCGGGATGCCCCAGGTCTGCAATGCCTTCAGGATGAACTCGGAGCGCTTCAGCTTTCCGGCCTTGGTGCAGAATTCGCGGCCTGTTTCGTTCAGTGCGTTATAAGCCTTTCTGGCATTTGCGATCCGCTCCTTGTCGCCCAGGGTAACGATCCCGATCTCCTTGATCAGCAGATCCACTTCATCCGCTGCCGCCTTTGCACTCTTCAAGGCTCTGAGCTTGGATTCTGCTGCAGACAGCTTGGAGTAGGACACCTGCTTGATCTCCAGGGCATAGAGCTTATCCACACCTTCTCTTGCAGCGGTGATGGCAGGCTCATCGTCCAATGTGATCTCGTCCGGAATGGCCTGGATCAGTGCTTCCACCTGCTTGACAAACTCCGCTCTGAGCTCTGCGATCTGCGCCTCTGCCTCTTCCAGAATGGCGGTGTCGATCAGGATCCTCTGTCTGCCGGGAAGGGCAGCAAACTCTGTACGGACTTCCACAACTGTAGGCTCATAATCCAGGGAAGCAATGGGGAACAGATCCTTCAAAGCGTTGATCCGCTCCTGCATAGCTGCAGCGATCCGCTGATCATTCAGGGCGGAAGCCGTTTCATAGGCTTCTTTCAGGGCCTTGTAGTTCTTAACATAGCGTTTCTGGCGAGCGGTGGTAAGACTCTCGTATTCCTCATGCAGCTCCAGCAGTGCAGGATAATCGTCTGCATCGATCTCGCCAGCCTTCAAGATGGCATCGTCGATCTTACATTCCAGAATGTCAGACTCTGCTTCCTGCAGCAGCTCCAGCTTCTGGACCAGTGCCTTATACCGCCAGCTCAGATTCTCGTAATCGGAACGGGCGGTGCGGATGGCACTCTCGCTTGCCAGGGTGATCTCGCTGTCATACAGTGCCTGGATCTGGGCATCCATCTTTTCAGCAATTGCCCAGTCTTCGTCAGTCACATTCAGAGGCATGATCATCAGATCCGCATCATTGCCGAAGTACATATTGCCGTCCTCTGCAATGATGTAGTCCTCAGGCTTATAGCCCATTATGGTCTCACAGGACTTGATCTTCACCTGACCAATGGGTGCATCCCAGTCTTCCAGAGTGATCATCTGCATACCGTTGTCCTTGAACAACGCATACATCTGACCCTTATCCGCAACAAACCTGATCTTATTTTGCTGTCTTGCAACACCACTGGAGGTGTTGTAGCTGGATTTACTGTAGGAGAGGACCTCCTGCACATCGAACTTTCTGGTTTCTTTATCGAAGGTGAAGCAGAAGAGGGTTTCAGAAACCATTGCCCAAATTCTGCCGTTCTCCTCGGTGTTGGGGTCTGCGGTCAAGCCGTAAACATACACAACGGGGCTTGCAAGACCGGAAATATAATCTCTGGGGTCAAGGACTGCCAGCTTCTCACGGTTAATGTAATCGTAAGCAACGATCACTGCAGAATCGCCCATATCCAGTGAATTATCGCCGCCCTTCAGGGAGCTTGCCACAAACACCAGCTCATTGCTGTATGCGATATCAATGATGGACTGATCCTGGACAATATTGCGCTCGTAGTACCACTGACCGGTGAGGGTGTTATACACCGTCAGTGCGCCACCATTCTTAAAGGAATCCGGGACAGAGCCTACGAACACGTGGTCACCGCCGGTTTCCATAGCCAAAAGCCGCTTCTGTCCGGTAACCTCGTGGTCCAGCTTGAAGCGCTGGATGATCTCATCCGTTTCTCTGTGGAGCTCTACCAGAACGGTTGCAGAGTAGCAGCCGCCATAGAGGATGCCCTTGTAGTAGCCGATGGAGTCGGTCTGACCGGCAGAGTCATCCACCGTAATTTCACCGGTATAGATATTATAGGTGGAAATAAACTCTGCATTCCAGTGGCCCATAACCAGCTCACCGGCACCGGGCTCGGTTTCTGTGAAGCTGATGATACGGGAGCCGCCGCCGGAGGCATCTCTGGTCAGGTCGGTCCAGCGATAGTATTCCTTCTTGGTCAGGTTGATCACACGGGGACAGCTTGTAACCTGGCTGTCATTACTAAGCAGGCACAGATCGCCGTTGATGATCGCCCAGGACTTACCGTAGGAGTGCTGGTCACCGGCACGGAAGCCGGTACCGGTCATCTCGCTGAAGCCGGGGGTCTTGATGATCTCCTTAGTCTCCACATCGTACTCATACAGGCCGTAGGAAGAAAGGACCATATACTGCTTGCCATTAATTTCCGAGGTAACCGTCTTGGAAACAGAGCCGGGCAGGCCCAGATCCACAAACTCCATTGTGTCCTTGTTAAATGCCATGGTGTGGTCATTGTATGTCGTCTTGCCGCCCACCACGATCACATCATCGCCCAGAAGGCTTATGTGCGTACAGCTGCTGTCATCACAATGCTCAATAAAGTCGATCTCGCCTTCCACTTTTCCGGTGGCAATGTTATACTTTATGGCTTTGTTAAAGACACCAGCGACGCGATGCATGCTGTACAGATAACCGTCCAAATAAAGCAGTCCGGTGACATCGGCTTTGGGGTCTGCAAAGTAACCCAGATCTGTAAACTGCCTGGTGGAAGGATCGTACTTAATGATATTACCGCACATGTCTAAGCTCGAATAGATGATGCCCTCTGGGGTAATGGCCATATAGCTAAAGCCGTTATGCTTATATTCTTCGGGCATAAAGGTCTTTGTCTTTGTAACGGTATTCTCCACAGGATCGTAGTAAGCCAGGAACTTACCGGCACCGGTCATCCAGACCTTGCCGTCGGGGGCAACTGCCATCTGACGGGGACGGGAGGTGGCAAGATAGTTTGTCTTCTCCAGCTCGCCGGTGGTCAGGTTATACAGATTGATGGTACCGCCTTCCAGCTGGGTCAGGTAGTAATCCATACCGTTCATTTCGAAGATCGCCACGTTGCCGTTACCCAGATCGGAGGTCGCCAGCACCCGTTCCTGAACGGTAACCGGCTCAACGGTCTTTGTTTCCTCGGTTTCGTATTCGATGATACCCTTCTGCATCACGATATTGGTGATGTTCATATTGGAAAGGGTAGAGCTGAACTTGGATGCTGCATAAGCTTCCAGCACCAGGATGTATTCCTTGCCAGCCTCGAAGTTCCAGTAGCCAACGAAGGACTCATAGCCGTCTTCCTTGCCGGCAGTGCCATCTTCCTTGGTCAGGACCACCTTGCCCACGCGGTTAGAAGGATCGGTCGTCTCCCAGATCTCGTCCAGAGGTGTATCCGCAGGGAGGATATACACTGCCACCGTGCCGTCGTTGGGGGAAACTGCGTGGTTCATGGTCAGGGTAAAGTCGCCGCTGCCGGGGCTCTTGATCTGGAATGCCACCCAGGAATCGGGCTTACTGTAGATATACATACCGGTCTCCTGATAGAAACGGATGTATTCGCCGGGGTAGGCATTCATATTTTCGTCGTATTCGATCAGATCATCGCTGGCTGCGATCCACTTCCAGTTGAGCGTACCGTTATTCCAGAAGGCTTGGGTCTGGGCATAGGGAGAAGCATAGCCATCCTCCTTGGGAGTGGGCATATCGTAGCGGTACTCGCCCAAGGGCTGCAGGATACCGGTGTACTTATCGCCGATGTCGAAGTTATAAACGATGCCGTTGTAGGTGGGCAGCTTCTTAATTTCGGTGTCTGCTACCAGACCATCCTTGGTCATCTGAATGTTGTTGATATACAGCTTCTTGCCTCTGGAGAACTTGAATACCATTACATATTCATATTCTGTGCCAAAGGTGTATTCGCCCAGGTAGAATGTACCCTCGCCGTCGATCATTGCGTTGGAAACCAGTCGGTTCTCGCTGGTCATAGCCGCTTCGATCTCCTCAATACTCATAGCAATGCCGGTCTTTGCGGGGATCAGATAGACATCTACAATAACATTACTTAACTCATCGCTATACAGACGGACGTCATACGTACCTGCGCCGGGCGCGGAAATACGAATGGCATTCCAGGCATTTTCGATCTCACTGAAGTTGGTAGAGACCTTGACCTGGGTGTGGTTTACACGGCAGTTGAAACGGCTGGCAGTCGCGCTCATGGTTTCGTACTTCCAGTTCAGGCTGCCTTCCTTGTACATTTCAGCGATCTTCTGGTAAACACGCTGGATACCCTTATCATTTTCATCCTTGCTGTACCAGTTGGTAAAGCCCTTGTCGTTGAAGTTGGAATCCATTGACACCAGGTCCATATCGTAAACGATCTTATCCACGGGATCCTTGGGAACTTCCACATAGTGCTCAGCGATCTCAATGCTGTCCACAGTAACCCGGTTCTCGTTGGTCTGCAGCACCAGAATGAACTCGCCTGCTGCAAAGGTGAACTCGCCCAGGTTGTAGCTATCAGTCTCCGAGGTGAAGTTGACCTTGCCCATCAGGTTTGCATCGGTCATTGCTGCTTCGATCTGTGCGGCAGTCATTGCTTCTGCCGTTGCAGGGATCTTATAGACCTTACCGGACCAGATACCCTTGTCGCTGTTGACGATCAGGTCATACTTGCCTGCCATAATGTTGTTCAGACGCAGGGCGATCCAGCCGCCGGTCGCGTCATCATTGTTGGCGCGCAGACCCTCACCGTTACCGATAAATTGGATCTTATTTGTAATATCGTACTGTGCAGAGTAAGCTTCCAGCTTCCAGTTCACGGCTGCGGGATACTTGCTCTCCATCAGGCTTTCGACCTTGTTGTACTTGATAAAGCCTGAAGATAGTGCATCAAAGCCCTTGTAGTTGTACAGCTCCATATCAAACAGGGCGGACTGTGCATTGTACTCAGGTCTTGTATCCACAGCAGGCTTTTCATATTCACCGGGGTTTGCCAGCTCAATGGAGCTCATATATACACTGTCAGCAGAAGGCGCAACGATCAGCACATACTCGCCCACTGCAAAGTCATACTCGCCCAGGTTGCTGACCATCTTATCCTTTGCAAAGCTAAGGTCGTACAGAGCATTGGCATCCACCATAGCGGCCTGCAGATCGTCAGTTGTCAGTGCCTCGGAGGACACGGGGACCAGCCAGGTCTTAGCGGTGTAGAAGTTGCTTGTAGCCAGGTTCTTTACAACTACATCAAACTTACCTGCCTTGGTTACATTCAAACGGAACGCAACATAGTAGCCCGCAACAGAAGAGCCCTCGAACTTGATGCCCCGATTGGTAGTAACCTTACCGATCACGCGGACAGAAGTCTTTACATCAGCGGAGGAGAAGCCCTCGAACTTCCAGTTCCAGGTGTTCGGATAGGCATTGTTCATTGTGCTCTCAAACTTGCCTACCTTGGTATAGTTACCGTCCACAACACCGGAGAACACATCGTAGTTATACAGCTCCAGATCGAACACATTGTCCTGAAGGGCAGTGTCAGGTGCAGTGGTCTCAGTGGTCTCAGTGGTCTCAGTAGACTCGGTAGGCTCTGTATCTTCTGTCTTAGGAGTCAGGTCGATGGAAGCGATCGCTGCACGGGCAGAATCCAGGCCGATGACCAGGATGTACTCGCCTTCAGCAAAATCATATGCGCCGGCGACCGCTACGGTATTGCCTGCAGTATGGTCTGCCACACCGACCAGATTATCACTGATCATGATTGCTTCTACATCAGCAGCAGTCATGGTCTCTTCAGGAGCAGCAATTGCAAACACTGCAGCCTGATAGCCATTTGTAGTGATATTATTGGTGAGGGACACTTCATATGTATCTGCCTGGGGCACCTTTACACGGAAAGCTACCCACTTGTATGTGCAGTTGATCAGACGCAGGCCCTCGTTATTCATAGCGAAGAATTTCAGGTTGGTGTTAGTCTTCAGCGTGTCTTCCAGGACCTCCACCTTCCAGTTGTTCGTGCCTGCTGTATAGGCGCTGTTCGCGGCGCTCTCCATATTGCTATACTTGTAGCCGTTTGCACCGGCCGCACCGGAGAACAGGTCCGTGTGGTTATACACCTCAAAGTCAAAACAGATGGGTTCTGCATCGGGTGCAGCAGTACTCTCGGTAGGCTCAGTTTCCTCCGCAGCAGTGCCGGTCAGTGCCAACTGTGTCAGAAAGATCGGTGTGTTCTTCGTAGCCTTGTAGACGATCACATACTCGCCCGCAGCATAATCCTTCTCAGCAAAGGTGATCGTGGCGTCGGTTG
>CAYLNV010000035.1:0-9005 GCA_964385085.1 uncultured Oscillospiraceae bacterium | reverse complement strand
ATATCAACGACCTTGCCCGCCTCAGCGCTGAGCATTGTTGCAGACTCTGCATTTTTAGTCTTAGAGATTATAGTCATCTCGGATACCGAGGAAATAGCCGCGAGAGCCTCTCCGCGGAAGCCGAGCGTCATAATGCTTCCAAGATCGTCTTTATCTTTTATTTTACTCGTAGCGTGTCTCTGCAGCGCTACGGGAAGATCCTCCGTATCCATGCCGCCGGGAAGCAGGGAAGCGTCGCTTTCTGTGCCGAAGATCTTTGTGCCGGAAATATCCAGATCTACGGTTACAGCGTTCGGGGTATATTGGTTGGTGATCACTGCGGTGGCATGTGCACCGGCAGGAATGGTAACTTCGTTATCGGTATCTGATGCTTCACCGGAATGATTAAGGGTGCGGTAGGAAACATCAAAGATCCCATCCTGTTCGGCGGTCAAAGCTTCCGTTACGGTTGCAGTAGTGCCTGCAGGCAGATCCAGGATCTCAACGGTCTGTCTTGCCTGAATGGTCAGTGCAATATTACCGTTTGCATCAACAGTCGCATCATAGGAGTCGGCTGCTGCGCTGTCCTTAACCGTATAGGTCTTGCCTGCGAGGGCTGTGCCAACATTTACGATGATGTCAAAGCTCTGCTGCATGATGCTGTCCGGGATCGCGTGAGTACCGGAGAGCTCCTTCGTGATAAACAGGTCGCCGTATTTGATCGGTGCGTTGGTTACAGTAGCCGGAGCATATTGCGCTGCACCGTCCAGCACCTGGCTTAAGGTCGGAACTGTAACCGTATCTGTCTTGGAGACCATGGTGTAATCGGCAGCGCTGGGGATGTTTTCACCGATCTCACATTCAGTACCGCTGGGGATGCCGCTGATATACACGGTCTGGCCTGCCTTCACATTGACGGTCAGAATGTTATTCAGATATGTAGAGATAGCGGTCGTTACATCGTTGCCGTTGGCATCCTTAACAACAGGCACAGCAGACACACCGTCAGGGATCTTGACGGACAGAGCATAGGTGTCATTTGCGTTGCCTATGGCTTCGGTAACAGCCTTTGTAAGTGCAATGCCGGTATCGATGGTGGCAGTAAGCTTGCCGTTGTTGCCCAGCCATACGACCACATCGTTGTCGTTATGGACGGATGCAGTCTCGTATGTGTACTCAGGCGCATAGCGGTCATCGGCAGTCTCGGTGTCGTTGGTGGCCTTTTTGACCGTCATGTTATGCAGCCGGCTGGTACGAAGAGAACCGACACCGAGCATTGCATACAGCTCTGCGTTGGGATTGGCCTGCAGATAGGCGGCAATAACAGCATCCACATGATCCACAGGGATCGCATAACCTTCGTCGCCGGTTACATATCCGTTTGCAGGATCATAATTGACATAGATGTCTGCACCGGCATCATAGAAGGCCACGGATTCCTTCAGATATGCCCAATCGGTATAAACGATGTAGGTTACTTCCTCGGCTGCTGTGGCAGCATCGGTAGTATTGGAAGTGGGACGATAATAAGAAACGTAGGTATAGACCCGCTGGTCATCCTCCAAAGCACTGTAGTCGCTGTAGGTCAGCCGGGTGAAGCTGTACTTGTCTTCTTCGTAAAGAACACCGTACTCATCTGCTTCCCAGTTGATGGCAGCACCATTTTTGGCAGTAACGGCTGTAAAGATTCCCTGGTTGGCCTGATGATAGTAATATCTGTTCTTTGCAGAAGGCTTAAAGCCAACGTGTGCATCGCCCATGTCAACCAGGTCGTTGCTGTCTGTGTCTGCGGTATTCATCACACCAAAAGCGTTGCTGTAGAATGTGATCTCACCGGTCTCATTGTTGATATAGGCATGATCGCTGTCGATCTTGGATACATCGATCTCACCGGTGGGAAGCAGGATATCGGAAGCCAGACCGACCGTGTAGTAAACACGCAGGGGATCATAGGTCAGCTCGTTGATGGTTGCAGAGCTGACACCGTTTACGATCTTGTCGGAGACCTGCTCCAAAATGATCGGCAGGACCTCCTGATTGATCTTGATTTGAAGCTTTTGCGTTCCGTCCTCATTTTCGGTTACAGAGATGAGGATATCCTCGGTGGTATTATAAGCTTCGTTTGTCGTGGGGTTATTGCCTGTGCCGGTTTGGACGGTATAAGTACCGTCAGCATTATTTGTTACACCATAGGAAGTGCCGAACAGAGTAACCGACTGGATCTCCTTGATCTCCATGTAAGCACCGATGTTGTCTACATAGATGAGCGGAGTGTTATCCACACCTGTAGCACCGTCTACTGTGGTGCTGCTGGAAATGGGGTTGAACACACCGGAGGAAAGCTCCTCGTAGATCAGCTTGAAGGTATCCTGCAGCTCTGAGCTGGAAACGTTGTGGTACTGATCCACATAGTTGATATTGTTGATAACATCAGCATCGGTTACGGTAGAACCGCTGGGGTAATTATGATCGAGGACAAAGCTGTAGCTGCTGTGGGTTATGGTAACAGTGTTTCCTTTGGCCCAGGTGTTGATAAAGTGGGAGTAGGCAGTCCTGATGTTCTGGTTGGGGTTTTTACTGCTGAAGCCGTCGTCAGCACCGGGGTTGATGATCGCAATGGAGCCATCGTTATCTTCCAGGTCAACACCAATGCCATAGACCATGGGCTTTGTGCCGTTGTAGTGATCTTCCACGCTGGCCTTCATATAGGCAGCGTTGAGAAGTGTGCTGAGTGCAACACCTACAGGAACACCGTTGTCATAATAACGCTGACGGATGGTGCCCTTGGAAATATCGTAAAAGCTCTGATCCACAGAGGTGTTTGCTGCACCGTCAGTCAGAATGATCGCAACCGGTGCACGGCCCTCGGTATCGGAGGCGCTGGTCAGCATACGCATAGCCAGATCAATGCCGGACTGGGTGTTGGTGCCGCTCTGATAGCCGCCGTCCTTTCCCAGTAAGGTGTTGGAATTATCATATGCAGAGATCACACCGGAGTCTGCGTAGTCGTCTACCTTCAGAACAACACCGTTGGAGTATTTGGCAAAGGGAAGGACAGTTTCTGCACTGTAATTGTAGGAAGTGATACCGATCCGGATATCGGCAGAGGTCAGGAGATTGGCAAGAAGAACATTCGCTGCCTCGATGACCTTCTGCAGGCGGGTCGTGCCGGCAGATACATCCGTCATAGAAACGGAGTTGTCCAGAACGATCACCACATCCATAGGACCGGAGGAGCTGGTGGTCGTGGTGGAGGTCATGGAAGAACCCAGAGCAGAGAAAATGATCTGAAATGCTTCATCATCTTCCAGCGCAACGTTAAATGTTGAACCGGCTGTGCCGCTGCTGTTCAGGGCCGCTACCTGACCGTCGGTATAGACGGATTTATCTACCCATACGCGGCCTGCGTATCGGTTGCCGTCTGCGGCTGTACCCATCATAGCTTCCCAGGTATCAGCAGTACCGGGATCGGCAACGATGCTGGGTGTGCTTGTTGATGTGGCGGCTGCTGCGGTGAGCGTTGACATGGGTAAATATGTTATGAGCATGGCCAGACAAAGAAGGATGCTCAGGATACGGGTGCCGTGAGTTGTTTTAGCAGTCATGTGAAAGACCTCCTTGGGTAAATCTCTTTTGGGGTTGATATTCTCGGATCAGTGTAAACTGTTTTGTATGGTGAAGCAGGGGAGCGCCCCTGGCGGTGGAGAGCGTCTTCATTTTATATGCCCTCCTGTGCTGTCTGTTGTCCGCTTGTTCTTTGGACAGTGGCAAAGGCCGAACAGCTCCTCACACATCTGGAAGTGGGAGCAATGGGAACAGCTATCGCCGGATTCCGCACCGTCATAACAAGAGCAAATATCTTGCATGGCGGTTGCAAAGGGTGTTCCGTTTTCCGTATATTGAGGATTCTTGATAAAATCCGGATAGATGGGCATGGGCTCATTATATTTGCTTTGCCGCTCGAAATCCTCGTAGTAGCCGTAGAGCAAATGAAATGTGTGTCCGGATATGGTTACGCTTTTATAAAGGTCTCCTTCTTTTGGTACAGGGAAGTGGCCTGTTTCCTGTGAAAATAGTGCTGTAAGCATATGGACTCCTTTCTGTCTTTTCCGGCAAAAAGAAAAATCTGCCATACTGTTTTATATCAACAGTATAGCAGATTATTCTCTTATCCGGTATTACCGGAAATGGATTTTTTTGGCTATTTTTTTGTGGCCGATTTTGGCAAAAAATGGTCATATGCTTTTTACAGGAAAGCGGCAAATTCCTCTCTGGACATACCGGTCTTTCCGGAGATGTTGCTGATGGTCTGCTTCACGGCAGAAACGGACATATGGAGCTTGGCGGCGATCTCACCGTTTTTCATGCCAAAGGCAGCCAGCTTTGCTACCTCACGCTCCTTTTTGGCAAGTGTTGCAATAATGGTACGACCATGGACAGAGCTTCCCAGCCTTGACCAGCCTTCATTATATAATACATAAAGTCGGCGGACCTCATTCCATACTGCCGGATCGATCTGTATCAGGCGAAGCTCCAAAAGGGAATACAGCACACGGCAGTATTCCGCAAGCAGACCATAGAGCTTGTCCGGAAGCGCCATGGTAATGGCACGGTCAATATGATAGCTTGCCTGCTCATCGTTACCGCTGTTGTGGTAGACGGTGGCACAGGTAAAACGCAGATAGATCTCTGCAATGACGGAATTATCTGCAGCCGCTTGAGAGATCATAGGCTCTATTGTAAACGGAACCATGCCCATCAGGGAAAGTCCCTGTACACCTGCAACGGCCAATTGCTTTGTGGCCACCGCATAGGCCGCTGAATACAAGTATTTGGCATAAAATACCTTTGCCGCAGGCAGGGCATCCTTATGCAGCGGTTCGAACCGACCCTGCTTAAACCATTCGGGGAAGGAGGAAGTGTCATAGAGCATACTGTCAACCGCGGTCAGGGAAAAGGATATGATATCCCGGTCCTGGTCGGTTTCGGCGGGCGCTTCTGCAATGTGGATCTTTGCTTGCCGCCACAGGGCAAGATCCCCCCGCCAGATGGCGCAAAGGGCAAGGAGCATACCCGCAGCAAGCGTGGCATAAAAGCCGGAGCGCTTATGCAGCAGATCGTAGGCACTGGCATAAACCTGATCGATCTGCCCTCTGGAATAGGCGATCTGTGCTGCTAGCAGGGCCTGCGCCTCCTGATTTTCCGCCAGAGCCTCAATACTCATGTCCGCGCTGCCGGGCTTGCTGTACAGGTCAGTCATGTGCAAAAATGGTGTCTTTCTGGGCAGTGGAAGCTTGGGCGCTGCCAAAGCGGAGTGTGCCTGTTTGCTTGCCTTTGTCCGGCCGTCCATCGGACGGACCGCGTCAGAAGGGAGCATCCAGTCTCTTCCGATCCGCTTTACATTTGGGATCTTCCCCTTTTGGCATAGGGCCTGAACATAACGGAGCGATACGCCCCATCTCTTTGCAGTTTCCTGCGCTGTGATCCATTCCATATTTGTCGCCTGCTTCTTAAAATGTTGTGTGCGTTACAGCGCACACTTTTTCTTTATTATACTACGCTGTAACGCACAATGCAATAAGAAAATGTATTTTTTTGAAGAGCCCTGAATCATGCTCTTTTATTGGATCGATTGTTTGCGGTGATGATTAGGATGGATGCCGGCATAAAACGATCAAGTCTGCAGAAACCGGTGCTTCTCTATAGATCCTGCAAAATTTTACAATATAATTAGGTGGTGATAATATGGCACTTGGGGATTCAAAAGACAAGCTGAACCAGAAGCATATAGCTGACTGTGCCGACACCGATGCTCAGCAGGGAATTGCGCTTCCATATGTGAAGAACAGCCACAATGACACAACCAAGCAGCTCCGGGATCCCATAGGGAGCCTGAAGCAGGGATACATCCTTCATGCAGTAAATCACCAGCATGCCCATAATGGCGCAGGGAAGGACCTGCCCAAGGTAAGTAACGATGGGCGGTGTTTTCTCCTTGCTCCGAAAGATCAAAAAGGGAAGAAAACGGGTGGACATGGTGGCCAGCGCGATCACAATGATCAGCAGTACATCATACATCCTGCGCCCTCCTTCCGGTTTTCCGGGATACGGTCAGCAGCACGGCGATCAGCGCCATAGAAGGGATCAGGAAGATCTCCCTGCTGAACAGGATCAGACAAACAGCGGTAGATGCGACACCGATCAATGCCGGAACATGGTTTTTATGGCTGAGCCATTGCTCGATGAACATAGTTACGAACAAGGCTGTCAAAACAAATTCCACACCCTCAAAACTGATGGGAATCAGTGCCCCTGCCAATGCACCCAGCACACAGCCGCAGATCCAGTAAATGTGGTCGAACAACGATACGAAAAAGCAGTAGCGGTGGCGGTCCATTCCTTCAGGCGGCTGATTTTGCGTAACCAGAGAATAGGTCTCGTCAGTCAGAGCAAAAATGAGATAAGGCTTCCGCTTACCGGCACTTTGGTAGGTGTCCAGCAGAGAAATGCCGTAAAATACATGCCGGGCATTTACAAGCAGCGTTGCGATGGCTGCGCTGACCGGTGAAGCACCCCCGGACAACAGGCTGACGGCCAGGTATTGACCGGAGCCGGCAAAGATAAACAGCCCCATAAAAAAGGCCCACAGAGGGCCGTAGCCGCTTTCGCTCAACAGAATACCAAAGCCTGCACCCAGAAACAGATAGCCGGTCAAAACCGGCACAGTATCCAGAAAAACGGTTTTTAGCCCTCGATCCTTCAAAGTTCTCATCTGCCTTTCATTTTTCGCATTATTATAATCCTTTCCAATGCGGTTGTCAACAAAACAAATGGCGCGAAAGAGCGAGGTAAGTTTTCCTTGAAATGCGGGTAAAAATGGATATAATATATGCAGGAGGGATGCAATATGAAACAGGAAGTCCAGCTTTGGGAGTATGCACCGCAGATCATGGATGCGTTGGGAAAAGGTGTATTGCTCACAACAAAAGCAGAGGGCCGGGTCAACACCATGACCATCGGCTGGGGCGCACTGGCGATCGAATGGGGCAAACCTATTTTTATTGCCTATGTGCGGCAGAGTCGCTGCACGAAGTCTCTTTTAGATAAAAATCCGGAATTCACCGTGAATATTCCCTTGGGTTCTTTTGATAAGTCCATTTTGGGTATCTGCGGAACAAAGTCCGGCAGAGATATGGATAAGATCGAAGCCCTGGGGCTGACCCTGGAAGCACCGCTGAGCGTCAGCGTGCCGGCTATCCGCCAGCTTCCTCTGACGCTGGAGTGCAAGGTCATTTACCGGCAGGATCAGGACCCGAAAGCCATTGAGCCTGCATCTGACCAGCGCTTCTATGCCAAAGGCACACCCAACGAAGGGGACTACCATACTGCCTATTACGGCGAAATTACAGCAGCATACATTGTGAAGGAATAAATACAGAAAAACACGAAGGATGGGATATCATGGCGAAATCAATTGGTGTTCTTGGCGCAGGCACATGGGGAATCGCACTGGCAAGAATGCTTAATAACAGCGGACATCAGGTTACAGTTTGGTCCGCAATTGAAAAGGAGATCGACGAAATGTCTGCCACCCGGCGCCACCCCAATCTGCCGGGCATGGTGATCCCCGATGCGATCCATTTTACAAAAGAGATCGAAGAGGTCTGCAAGCAAAAGGATGTGCTTTTGTTTGCAGTGCCTTCCGTATTTGTCCGCAGCACAGCCGGTCGGGCTGCACCTCATATCCCCAGCGGACAGATCATTGTGGACGTGGCAAAGGGCATTGAGCCGGATACGCTGCTTACCATGACCCAGATCATTGCGGACGAGGTGAAGGATCCTTCTGTAAAGCTGGTGGCCCTTTCCGGACCTACCCACGCAGAGGAGGTGGCAAAAGACTTGCCGACCACCATCGTTTCCGCTTGTGAGGATATGGAAGCCGCGATACAGGTGCAGGAGATCTTCTCCAATACCTGTATGCGTGTTTACACCAACGATGATGTGTTGGGTGTTGAGCTGTGCGGTGCGATGAAAAATGTAATTGCGCTGGCTGCCGGCATTGCCACCGGTATGGGCTATGGCGACAACACAAAGGCTGCCCTGATCACCCGGGGCATTGCAGAAATTTCCCGACTGGGTGTGGCTATGGGCTGTAAGGAGCAGACCTTTGGTGGCCTTGCCGGTGTGGGCGACCTGATCGTTACGGCTACCAGCCGACACAGCCGCAACAACCGCTGCGGTATGCTGCTGGGCCAGGGTGTACCGGTAGAAGAAGCTATCAAACAGGTGGGCATGGTGGTGGAAGGCCTGAATGCCCTGCCTGCCGCACTGCGCCTAAAGGAAAAATACGGTGTGAAAATGCCTATTATCAAAGCCGTTGACGCACTGGTCAATCGCGGCGCAACACCGGAGGATACTGTCCGTATGCTTATGGACCGGGAACAGACCCACGAAGTGCCGCATATCGCACTGGACGACCAAATATCATAAACGGTTTTTTCTGCTGCTTTCAGCCATACTAAGCATAGCTTATGTATGCAAAGGAAAGTGAGCCTATGAGACGCGTGATCACCTACGGAACATTCGACTTGCTCCATTACGGCCATCTGAATCTGCTGCGCCGGGCAAAGGCACAGGGAGATTATCTGGTGGTAGGGTTGTCCACCGATGAATTCAATTGGATCGAAAAACGGAAGAAATGCTATTTTTGCTACGATCAGCGCAAGGAGATGCTGGAGGCACTGCGGTATGTGGACCTGGTGATCCCGGAAGAAAGCTGGGAGCAGAAGGCAGCAGATATTCGCAAATACCATATTGATACCTTTGTCATAGGCGATGACTGGAGTGGAAAATTTGATTTTCTGAAGGGTGAGGGTGTGGAGATACGTTATCTGCCCCGCACCCCTGAGATCAGTACGACGCAGATCAAAAAGGATCTGCATATCTCTAAGTTTGATCAGTAACCAAATAACAAGGGGCTGTAAAGAAACCTGAAAATTTATTCAGAATATACATTCTTGCCAAAA
>CAYLNV010000034.1:0-9068 GCA_964385085.1 uncultured Oscillospiraceae bacterium | reverse complement strand
AACTCTCCGGCTGCGCTGGTGTTCTACTGGACGCTGAACAACACCTTCTCTCTGGTCAAGACCCTGTATTACCGCATTAAAAATCCCAAAACCATCCTGCAAACGGTCATGGGCATCGCCGGCGGCGCATTGTTCGTGCTGTCCTTCTGGGTAGACGGCAAATGGCAGCCGATCCTGGTCGCGCTCATCGGTCTTGCTATGGAGCTTCCCTGGGCAATGCCGTTGCTCAAGCAGCGCTTTGCCTTCCTTCGCAGCGAAGACAAAGCACCGGAGCCCAACAAGAAGCTGTTTATCGCAGGCTGTCTGTTCCTGACTGCTCTGATCGGTTTCCTGATCCCCAGCACCTTTATTTCTGCATCCCCTCAGGAATATATTGATACCAACTATTTCTACGCACCTATCTGGTATGTTGTAAATACCCTGTGCATAGCTGTCGGCACATTCCTTGTGTGGTTTGGCGTGTTCTATTGGCTGGCTGATCCCAAATTCAAGGTTCTTTTCTCCCGTCTGGTTTGGATCTTAAGCGGCATTATGCTGGTGAACTATATGTTCTTCGGCACGAATCTGGGTATCGTTTCGGCAAATCTCCAGTATGAGACCGGTCTGGTGTATAGCTGGTTTGAGTATATCCTCAACATTGTGGTGATGATCGTCCTGGTGGGTGGTCTGTACCTGCTTGTAAAAAAATTCCCCCGGAAGCTCCCTGCCGTGCTTTTGATCGGTTCTATTGCCCTGACGGGCATGAGTGTGATCAATACAGTAAACATCGTTAAGGTTACTGCTGAAACCGAGGAGCGCCTGAGCAAAGAGGGCGCTGGTCTGCCGGAGTTTTCTTTGAGCAAGGACGGGCAAAATGTAGTGGTGATCATGCTGGACCGTGGCATCGGACCGTTTGTTTCCTATATTATGGAAGAAAACCCCGAGCTGAAGGAACAGTTTGACGGCTTTACCTACTATCCCAACACCATGTCCTACGGCCCTTATACAAACTTTGCGACCCCCGCTTTGTACGGCGGCTATGATTACACACCGGTGAACATGAACCTGAGAAGCGACGAGCTGCTGGTGGATAAGCATAACGAGGCTCTGAAGGTCATGCCTACCCTGTTTGCAGAAGAAGGCTATGATGTAACCCTCTTAGACCCCTCTTATGCCGGTTATCAGTGGATCCCGGACCTGAGCATTTTCAGCGACATCGAGGGTGTTACCGTATACCGGGCAAACGGCAAGTTTGACAATTTGGAAAGCCGCATTGCCACATTGACCACCAGAAGGCGGAACTTCTTCATGTTCAGCCTGATGAAGGCACTGCCTGTCAGCCTGCAGGCTATGATCTATGACGAAGGCTCTTATCAGGCGCAGGAGATCGTGATCGAAGAGGAATACGCAGGCTTGCCTGCTGATTTTGTCAGTGAATACAATGTGGTCTCCAATCTGGAGACTATGACTACCATCTCTGAGGGCGACGAGAACACCTTCATGTTCTATCGCACCAACATTACCCATGAGCCGGTCGTCCTGCAGGAGCCGGATCTCGAGCTTTCCGCAAATGTAGACAACAGTGCTTTCTATTCCACAAATGGCAGAGTCATTTCAGACGGTGAGACCACCTATAGTCTGAATACAAATTATGCGATCGCGCACTATCACACCAACACGCTGTCCTATATGCTGTTGGGCGATTGGTTCGATTATCTGCGGGAGAACGATGTGTATGACAACACCCGGATCATCCTGGTATCTGACCACAGCCGTGATATGAGCGTATTCAACGATGTAGCTGGCGGTATTCTGGATACTGAGCATTATCAGCCTATTTTGTTGGTCAAAGATTTTAATGCCACCGGATTTACTGTATCGGAAGAATTTATGACCAATGCGGATGTGTCTGTGATCGCCATGGAGGATCTGATCGAAGATCCTGTCAATCCCTTCACCGGCAATCCCATTGACAGCTCTGCAAAAACGGAAAATGAGAAGCAGTATGTGATCATGTCCACCGACTGGAATGTTACCTACAATGACGGCTACCAGTATATCGAATCTGCGTGGGCAAGCGTTTCCGGAGATGTCAGAGACGAAGAGAATTGGGAGTTCTATACAGAACCTGCGGTTCTCCCTCCGGATATAGAAGAATAAAAAGCACCGGCGAAGATCGATTTGCTTCGCCGGTGCTTTTTTGGATAAGATTGACATTCTCATAATTTTTAGATAGAATTAGAAAAAGTATCTTGCAAAAGGAGGTCCTGCAATGTCAGTGCTTGAGATCTTAGGCGCGATCCTGATCGGGCCGCTGAAGCTGCTGTTTGAGGTGATCTTTTCCATTTCTTACAGGGCCATCAACCACCCCGGCGCTGCTGTCATCATTCTGAGCCTTGCTATGAATGTGCTGGTTCTGCCCCTTTACAAGCGGGCAGATGCCATTCAGATCCAGTCCAGAGATACAGAGAACAAGCTGAAGGATGTGGTTGCCCATATCAAAAAGACCTTCTCCGGTGATGAGCGGATGATGATCCTGCAGACCTATTACCGGCAGAACAATTACAGCCCCCTGTCTGTCCTCAGCGGCTCTGTTTCTCTGCTGCTGGAGATCCCCTTCTTTATGGCAGCTTACCAGTTCCTTTCCGGTGTTTCCGCTTTTCAGGGTGCAGCCTTTGGTCCGATCTCTGACCTGAGCGCACCGGACGGACTGCTGACCATTGGCGGCATGACGATCAATCTGCTGCCCATTATCATGACCCTTGTGAACGTGATCTCCAGTTCCCTGTACTTAAAGGGCTTCCCCCTGAAGACCAAGATCCAGCTTTACGGCATGGCGCTGTTCTTCCTGGTGTTCCTGTATAACTCTCCGGCTGCGCTGGTGTTCTACTGGACGCTGAACAACACCTTCTCTCTGGCCAAGACCCTGTACTACCGGTTCAAGCACTCCAAGTCCGTTCTGAACGTTCTTCTGGGTGTGGCCGGTGTTGGCCTTATGATCCTGAGCCACTGGGTAAGCGGCTTCTGGAAGCCTGTTTTAATGGTTTGTATCGGCATTGCCATGCAACTGCCCTGGCTGCTGCCGCTGCTGCAGAAAAAGCTGCCCCAGCCCAAAAAGCAGGCACAGCCCGTTGCGCCCAATACAAAATTATTTGTCCTCGGGGCAATATTCCTGACCGTTCTGATCGGTCTGCTGATCCCCAGCGCCTATATTGCCGCATCTCCCCAGGAATATATCGACACCAGCTATTTTTATAACCCCATCTGGTATGTAATCAATACCCTTTGTTTATCAGCAGGCACATTCCTTGTGTGGTTCGGTGTGTTCTATTGGCTGGCCGATCCCAAGTTTAAGGTGATCTTCTCCCGCCTTGTCTGGATCTTAAGCGGTGTCATGCTGGTGAACTATATGTTCTTCGGCACAAATCTTGGTGTCTTGTCCCCGGATCTTATATACACCGACGGTTTTGGCTTTGCACGCAAAGAGCATCTGCTCAACATCGCAGTTGTGCTGGGTCTGGCTGCTGTCCTGTATTTCCTTGTGCGAAAATTCTCCCGGCAGCTTCCTGCGGTCCTTCTGATCGGGATCATTGCGCTGTTTAGCATGGGTATGATCAATTCTGTGCAGATCACAAAAACTGCTGCGGAAACAAAGGCACGGCTCAGCACCACCGGAGGCGGTATGCCCAGCTTCTCCCTGAGCCAAACCGGGCAGAATGTGGTCGTGATCATGCTGGACCGGGCCATCGGGCCATTCGTTCCTTATCTGATGGAAGAAAATCCCACGCTTCTGGAGCAGTTTGACGGCTTTACCTATTATTCCAACACCATGGCCTACGGCGGCTTTACCAACTTTGCCGCTCCCGCTTTGTACGGCGGCTATGATTACACACCGGTGAACATGAACCTGAGAAGCGACGAGCTGCTGGTAGAAAAGCACAACGAAGCGCTGAAGGTCATGCCCACCCTGTTTGCAGAAGCAGGCTACGACACCACCCTGATCGACCCCTCTTATGCAAACTACCAGTGGATCCCGGATGTGAGTATCTTTGACGATATCGAAGGTGTAACCGCATACTGCGCAGACGGAAGATTTAACGATCTGGAAAGCCGTGTGCAGGTGATCTCTTCCAGAAAGCGCAACTTCTTCCTCTTCAGTGTTATGAAAACGCTGCCGGTTTCTGTTCAGGCGCCTATCTATAACAGCGGTGTTTATCATGCTATGCAGACCTCCACCGATGAAGCAGATACCAGCGGTGTTCTGCCGGCATTTATGAACGCGTATAATGTCATGACAAATATGACCACCATGACAGAGATCACGGCAGAAGAGGAAAACACCTTTATGTTCCTGCGGTCCAATATCACCCACGAAGCCACGATCCTGCAAGAACCCACCTTTACCCCCTCTTCTACCGTGGACAACAGCGCCTATTATTCGGAGGAAGGAAAGACCATCACCGCCGGAGACAGCACTTACCTGCTTAACCGGGAATATTCCATCTCCCACTACCACATCAACATGGCAGCGCTGATCCAGCTTGGTAACTGGTTTGACTATCTGCGGGAAAACGGTGTGTACGACAACACCAGGATCATTATCGTTTCGGACCATGGCCGGGATCTGGGTGTGTTTGACGATGCCTCTGCCGGCATCCGCGACACTGAGTTTTATATGGCCATGCTGATGGTAAAGGATTTTAATGCAACCGGCTTTACCACATCAGAAGCGTTTATGACCAATGCGGATGTGCCTACCCTCGCGATGGAAGGTCTGATCGAAAACCCGGTAAACCCCTTTACCGGAAACGAGATCAACAGCGACTTCAAAATAGAAAACGAACGGCAGTATGCCATTGTTTCCACGGATTGGGATGTTACCAAGAACAACGGCTACCAATTCATCGAATCGGAATGGGCTTCCGTTTCTGAGGATGTCAGAAACAACGAAAACTGGGAGTTCTATACAGAACCGGCGGTACTCCCTCCGGACACAGAATAACAACAGGGCGCATTGCAGTATTTTGCAATGCGCCCCAAATCGCGGGCTTAACCTATGGATAAATATGCGTTATTTTACTCTTCAAAAGCCATCAGCTTGTCGATCCTGCGCTGATGGCGCTCATTGTGGGAAAACTCTGTTCCCAGCCAGGTATCCACGATCTCCAGTGCCAGCATCTCTCCCACCACACCGGCGCCAATGGCCATCATATTGGTGTCGTTATGCTCCCGGGTCATCCGGGCAGACATCACATCGCTCAGGAGCGCACAGCGGATGCCCCTGACCTTATTGGCAACGATGGACACACCGATCCCGGTGGTACACAAAACGATGCCCTTTTCACATTCTCCCGCAGCAACCGCCTTGGCAGCCGCACCGGCAAAATCGGGATAATCGCAGCTATCCACAGTATATGTGCCGAAGTCCTTTACTTCAACACCCTTTCCCTCCAGATGGGAAACCAGCTTGTTCTTCAGCGCCAGCGCGCCGTGGTCGCAGCCAATTGCGATCTTCATTTGTGCTTCCTCCTTAATCAAATCACATAGCCGCCGTTGACCGGCAGCACCTGTCCTGTAACAAATTCCGCATCCGCAAGATAGGCCATAGCCTCTGCAATGTCCATGGGATCACCGTTGCGGCCCACCGGTGTTTCCCCTGCCATGTCCGCCAGGATCCGGGGATCGACCCCATTGCACATATCCGTCAGTACCACACCGGGAGCAATGGAATTGACCCGCACACCGCTGGGTCCCAGCTCCTTGGCAAGGGCCTTTGTCATTGCGATCACCGCGCCCTTTGTGGCAGAATAAGCAACCTCGCAGGAAGCTCCCACCTGCCCCCACATGGAGCTGACCGTGATCACGCAGCCTTTATGGTTTTTCAAGAATCCGGGCATTGCCCCGTTGACACAGTGATAAATGCCCTTCACATTTACTGCAAACAGCCTGTCCCAGTCGTCTTCTGAGATCTGGCTCATAAGGCCCACATGACCGATCCCCGCATTGCAGATCAGCACATCCACTGTTCCGATCTTCCCGAAGGCAGCACGGACAGCCTGCCCGTCCGCCACATCACAGCAGATCGCCTCTGCGCCGGTCCGGTCTGCCAAGGCCTTTGCTTTTTCATGCTCCTTTTCGTAAAGGAATACCACCCGGTCGCCCCGGCGGGCAAACAGCTCCACAGCCGCAGCGCCGATCCCTCGGGACCCTCCCGTTATAAGTACCGTCTTCACTCTCTTTTCCTCCGAAAAAACATTTTGCACTTAAAAAGCTGCCACAATGGGCAGCTTTTCTTATCTTCTGCGGCTCTTGGTGCGGTGATCCGCACGGAGAGAGGATATCTTGCTGTCGGACTCGGACATAAATGCTTTCAGCTTTTCCTCAAACAGTTGGTCCGCTGTCTTGGGTGCAGGTGGGGGTGTAGGTTCCCGACGCTGGGGCCGCTCCTGCCTGGGTGCGCCGCCGGTCCGTTCACGCTGGGCAGTTTGCTCCAGACGCTTCACAGACAGATTGATCTTATTGCCATCTACACCGATCACGACCACCTTCACATCCTGCCCCTCAGTCAGGTGCTGGCGGATATCACTGACATAGGTATTGGCCACCTCGGAAATATGTACCAGACCTGTCTTGTTTTCAGGCAGCGCAACAAATGCGCCGAAGTTCGTGATCGATTTTACCTTGCCCTCTAAAACGGCTCCAACGGTTAACTCCATGTTTAAAATGTTTCCTCCAATTATTCCACAGGATCAAAAAATACAGCATCCGGATCCACAAGACCCAGCTCTTCACCGGCAATGCGCTTAATGCTTTGGATGGTGCCCAACTCCGCAATGCTCTTTTCCAGCTTTTGATTTTCCTGCTCCAGCGCAGCGGCTTTGTTTCGCAGGTCGTCGGTGTTTTCCTTCAGCTCCCGAATGGAAGTGCGCAGGGTCAGCAATGCCACCGTACACAATGCGATGGCTGCCAGAACCACGCACTTGAGCAAAGGAGAGCTGCTGCGATACACCAGCCGGATCCGGCCCAAGGGATTCTTTTTGTTTGCCATGGGACGCACCTCCGGACCTCCGCCATTTTGACTGACGGTTATTCTTTATTATTGTACCCCATTTTTTTCCGCTTGCAAAGAGGAAATTTGCGATTTTTCTGAATTTTTTGTAAATAATTCGCCCCGGCTCCCAAATCGCATGAAAAACCGGTCGAAGCAAGCGGCCAAAGCTGGCTTCCCAGCCAATCATTCCAAGAAAAAGACCCGCAGTATAACCAAACCGCAGATCCCCCCGACAGACACCAAAACCCAAATAGATCCAGGCCCAAAAGACACCTAACAGATAAAGGAAGTCTCCCAGGCCCGTCCACCGCCGGCGCAGCGGCCGCAGAAAGCCGTAATATAGTCCCAGCACACAACCGATCAGGCAGGCGATCCCAAACCGCTGGGCGGCAATTGCCGGGGTGCTCATCCAAACAGGCGGCGCAGCACACCACCGCTGGGCCGGTTCTCCTCATAGATCAGGGCGGATACCTCGCCGTCCACCGCCACCTGCCCGCCGTCCAGGGATAATGTTTTTAGCTGCAGGTCTTTGCCCTGCACCACCAGTGTCCCCAGTCCGGTCTTTAAGATCACTGCGCCCTCGTCGAAGCTGACGACCTCCGTTACACCGGTCATGGTCAGGCTTCTGCGCTCATTTAATGTCAATTTATGGGGGAGTACCATCCGTTCTTCTGCCATATCCATTCCTCCTTGCTTTATGAGAATTTATGCCCGCTGCCGGAAAAATAGAACTGCCTTCATTGACACATACACTTTCTCAGGATATACTTATACTGTAAGGTGGAGGCTTGCTCCCGCCATGGATGACTGCGCTTTTTCACGGTGGGAGCAAGCCCCCGCCCTACTGTACTTGACTGCCAGAGGGAGGTGCGCTATGGTTCTGGAATACCGAAAAATCGAACCGGGGCAGGGGCACACTGCCGGGCGCAAGCTTCTGGATGAAATGTACCGGAAGCACACCGGAACGGATATGCCGGAAATTCTGGTAACAGACCGGGGCAAGCCTTACTTTGCAGACGGCTCTTTGCATTTTTCCATATCCCACACTAAGCGCCACGTTTTCTGCGCCCTCTCGGACACCCCCATCGGCATCGACGCAGAGGAAGCTGACCGGGATATCGATCTGCGGCTGGCAGAAAAAATATTGTCCCCGGCAGAAAAGACCCAATATGATATGGCCAGCCGCAAGCGGCTGGCACTGCTGACCTTTTGGGTGCTGAAGGAAGCACACGCAAAATGCTCCGGGGAGGGCCTGCAGGGCTACCCGAATCACACTGCCTTTTCTTTGGACGACCCCCGCGTGCAGCTTCTGGACGGCTGTCTTGTGGCAGTTGTAGAACAGGAATAGGAGAACACACCATGTTATTTGATACCCATGCACATTTAAATGACCCGGCCTTCGACCCGGACCGGGAAAACCTGATCAACGGCCTGCCCCACAAGGGTGTTGGTCTGGTGATGAATGTCGGCTGCTGTCTGGAAAGCTCCCGGGACTGCGTCAAAATGGCTGAGACCTACCCCCATGTTTATGCTTCCGTCGGCTCTCATCCCGATTCTGCGGGAGAAGTAAATGAGGCGGTTCTGGAGGAATACAGAATGTTATGTAAACATGACAAGGTCAAAGCCATTGGCGAGATCGGTCTGGATTACTACTACGAGGACATTCCCAGAGATATCCAGCTCAAGGCCTTCCGGATGCAGATGACGCTGGCCCAGGAGGCAGATCTGCCGGTGATCGTCCACGAGCGGGATGCCCATCAGGACGGTCTGATGGTGGTCAAGGATTTCCCAAAGGTAACCGGTGTGTTCCATTGCTACTCCGGCTCTGCGGAAATGGCCCGGCAGCTTGTGAACATGGGCTGGTATATCGGCTTTACCGGTGTGCTGACCTTTAAAAATGCCCGCAAGGCCGTGGAGACCGCTTCCAGTATTCCCTTGGAGCGCATCGTGCTGGAAACGGACTGTCCCTTTATGGCGCCCGAACCCTTCCGTGGCAAGCGGAATGACCCCGGCTATCTGTACCGCATGGCAGAAAAGC
>CAYLNV010000033.1:0-9160 GCA_964385085.1 uncultured Oscillospiraceae bacterium | reverse complement strand
CTGCCACACCAAGACTGTGAACACCGCTGAGATCTGCAAGAACGCAGACATCATCGTTACTGCTGCCGGTGTGCTGAACAGCCTGACCAAGGACTTCGTCCGGGAAGGCCAGATCGTTATTGACGTTTCTATGAACTGGAATCCGGAGAAGATCACCACCAAGGGCAAGGGCGGTATGTCCGGCGACTGCGTGTTCGACGAGGTCGAGCCTATCGTAGAAGCCATCACCCCCGTTCCCGGCGGTGTTGGTGCGGTTACCACCACTGTGCTGATGAAGCACGTTGTGGAAGCTGCTGAGAAGATCTAAAAAGCCCCTTTCTCCCCCGGTCTGACGGGGGAGATTTTTATTTGACAGAGCACTGCTTTTCCCATTATAATAATGTTAGCACGAAACCGCCCTTTTATTTTGCAACAGGAGGTGCAGTCTTATGAGATCCCGACTATGGAAAAAACTGTTTCTGATAACCCTTGCGCTGCTCTTCCTGCTGCCGGGATGTGGGCAGAACGAGGAAGAAATGGTTACGGTTTACTGCCTGAAGGAAATCGACTACGGCACCGGCAAGACCATATATAACTATGATGAGATGGGAAATGTGCTGGAGTACCCCCATAGTGGCACCGGGCATACAGTATGTACCTACGACGAAAACAACAACACCCTCACCAGTGACTATTATCTGTCTGACACACTTATCGAAAGCACCGTTTGTACCTACGACGAGCAAGGCAGAATTCTGACAAAAACAGTAACAGAGCAATCCGGAATTTCAGAATACACCTACACCTATGACACAAGCGGCAATTTAGCTTCTGAAACAATAACCTCTCCCAATCGACCCTATCAGAAAACCGTATATTCCTATACCTACGATGATGACGGCACTTTGATACAGTCCGTTTCCACCAGCTATGACAAAGCAACTGCCCTGGCATCGAAAGAGATAAAGACCTTTGACGCTGAGGGAAGACCCCTTCTCCAGGAATCTTATTCCGGCGGTGACAGCACCCTGGAGAGTAATGCCGCGTGGAGCTATGATTCCAAAGGAAATCTCCTGACAGAGGAATATAATTACAGCAGCCCTAACTACCCCTCCCGGAAAACCCAGTGGGAATATGACCGCAAAGGTCGTTGTCTTTCGGAAAGCTCCTATCGGGACGGGGAGCTATTCAACCGCAAGCTGTACTCCTACGACAAAAAAGGCAACCTTTTGGAAACGCAGGAGGATCTGGAAGTAAAAGGACAGGAAAAAAGGAAGTACTATCGCACAGAATATACCTACGACAGAAAGGGCAATACGCTCTCTGAAAAAACCTATTATTCCTTTAACGGAAATTGGGAAGTCTTTCACCAGCATCTATCTTACAGCTACGACAAAAAGGGCAATCTGCTGGAGGAAATCAGGCTGACTAAGGAAGGCGATTTTATAACCGGCACCTTCTGGACCTATGATAAGGCAGGAAATATGCGCTCCAAGACCTATAAAGCCAGCAAAGATCATGCACAGATCAGCACTTATGATGAAAATGGAAATCTGATCTGCTATGAATGGTCTCATTCCAACGGCTCTGCTAAAATAACCTACAGTTATATCACTTTTGAGCTTCCCCGGCACCTTGCTGAAAAGGTACAGCATCAGCAAGAAGCGGTTTTCGAGGCGCTGGAATACTCGCAGATCGGTTAACCGGATTTCATTATTTTCTATTGACAAATCCCGTTTTTTTTCTTACAATAATCGTACAATTTATACCAATCTGTGTGACTGACGGATCAGTGGTTTACCACAGGGAAGCACAGATGTTGCAAGCCGACCGTCTGGGCAATTCAGTTTTCTGCTGAGTTGCCCTTTTTCATACTCAGCAAGCATTCACAAAAAAGGAGTTCTGTTATGAAAAAATTAAATCAGTTAGAAGAAAGTAAGTTTTTGAAGCTGTTTTTTGCCGTCATTTCCCTGTGCTTTGTGGTCGCAGCATTTATAATGCCTGACCGCAGTGCAGCCTTTTCCGGTCTGTGGAAGATCCTGACCGGCACTTGCAAGATCTCCACCAACTATTTTGCTCTGGGCGGCTTTTCTGCCACCTTCCTGAATATGGGTCTGGTAGGTCTGATCTTCACCGCCCTTTGCTGTCTGCCCGGTGCAAAGGCAACCAACGTTACCACCCTGGGTGTCCTGCTGACCATTGGCTTTTGCTCCTGGGGTATCAATGTGCTGAACATCATCCCCACCGTTTTGGGTGTGCTCCTTTACTGCCTGGTAAAGAAAGAAAAGCCCGGCGCAATGGTCAATGCAATGCTCTATTCTACAGGCATTGCGCCCCTGATCTCCGAACTGCTGTTCCGCTATCCCGGTACGGACTATATCGGCTTTAACGGTTTGGGTCTGGGGCTGGCACTGTTTGTTGGCCTGATCATTGGCTTTTTCCTGCCTGCAGGTCTTGCCCATGCCCCCAATATCCACAAGGGCTATGACCACTATTCTGCCGCTGTTCCCATCGGCATGACTGCATTTTTCCTCCGGGCTGTGCTTTACAATGTAATGCTGGGCACAACACCTGCCAAGCTGGACCTGTCCACCATGGCTGCGCTGGATGTAGTCAGCTTCCCTATGACCAACATTTTCTGCTTTGTGGTGTTCGGCCTGTGCATTGTGTTTGCCCTGCTCATGGGCTGTACACCCAAGGATTACTGGAATCTTATGAAAGATTCCGGCCATGGTGTCAGCTTTACTGCCAAGTACGGAAACGCACCCTTCCTGATGAATGTGGGTGTGTTCGGTCTGATGATCCTGGGCTATTTCAATCTGGCCGGTGCGATCGATGGCACAAATGTCTGGACCGGCATGACCTTCGGCATCGTTTTCTGTATGCTGGCCACCTGCAATTCCGGCTCTCATCCCGGAAATGTCTGGCCCATCATGGCCGGCTATATGATCACTTCCTTCCTGTTTGGCTGGATCTCCAGCCTGCTGGGTGTGGAAAACTACTCCCTGACCATCGGCAATCAGTCCATTCTCATCGGCCTGTGCTATGCCAACGGTCTGAGCCCCATTTCCGGCAAGTATGGCATAGGCTACGGCATGCTGGCAGCGGGACTGCACTATTTGCTGGTTACAGCAGTTCCTGATATGCACGGCGGCTTCTGCCTGTATAACGGCGGTTTTACCGCGGCGCTGATCTGCCTGCTGTTCGTTCCCCAGCTTGAGCGTTTCTGCAAGACCAAGGAAGAGCGGAAACAAAAGAAGATCAATGCATAATGATTTCGCCCGGTGGAGTGATTTCCACCGGGCGCTCTTTTTATAAAATGATAAGCAACAGGATACCGGAGATCATAAGCAAGGCGCTTGCGATCAGCAGCAGCCGGTTTCCCTGTTTTTGCGGAACGGCTGTTAATTCCTGGTCCAGGATCTCAGCACCGGCCTTTCCCTTTTTGCCAAACCAGTAACGGATATGCACCAGCTTGCCCTCCCGGTATTTTTCCGTCTTTCCTGTGTAGCCAGCCGTCTTTGCCAGATAGCTGCGGTTTTTCTCACCGGTGAAACGGATCACATACCGGGTAGCACCGTCGGCACTTAGCGCCTGCTCCACCACACCGGTGCCGGTAACCTTCTCCTCCGGAATTTTTTCCGGCAACTGCACCACATATCCCCAGGCAGCCAAAGCCGCTGCCGCCATTAAAATTGCTCCAATCAAGGTGATCCCTCCGTATTTTTCGCGGTATCCACCCGCATTTTTAATGGGATTATACCATTCATTGTCATATCCTGTCAACTGATTCCCAGTGTGGATTATTCATTTTCCTAAATTTATTATTGACATTCGATAATTTTAGTGCTATCATGCAGCCATAAGGAGGAATATCCCATGAAAAAAACATCCCTATCCACCTGCATTACCCTCTGGGTCAACCGGCTGATCGGACTGATCGTGGCAGCCCTCTTGCCCACTCTGCCCTTTCTGTTGAGCTGGTACTGCAGCTTCCGTTCCCTGACCCGACCTGAATATCTTGCGATCCTGATCGCCTTCTACTGCTGTTCCTTCCTGGTTGCCATCGCCCTTTGGAATATGGACCGGCTGCTGCGCAATATTTTAGCCCTTTGTGTATTCACGCAGGAAAATGTGCGCTGTATCCGTAGAGTCCGGTGGTGCTGTGGCGGTGTGAGCCTGATCTGTCTGCCGGCTGCCTTTATTTACTATCCTCTGGCATTTATGGTCGTAATTATGGCATTTTTATGTCTGGTCGTCAGCGTTGTGGCCCAGGTAATGGGCGCAGCGGTCTCCATCCGGGAAGAAAACGATCTGACCATATAAGGAGGGGACTATGGCAATTATTGTAAATTTGGACGTCATGCTGGCCAAGCGGAAAATGACCTCGCTGGAGCTGGCACAGCGGATCGGTATGACCCCCGCCAACCTGTCTATATTGAAGACCGGAAAAGCCAAGGCCGTGCGTATGAGCACTATGGATGAGATCTGCCGGGCACTGCAATGCCAACCCGGTGATCTGTTTGAATATGTGGAAGATGCCGACCCCTTTAAACGGTAATGATCCTTATTCTGAAAGGAAGGATTGAATATGGAACAAAATTGCAGCAAAAAGCCTATCCCCCAGAGCTGGGATATTCCCCAGCCCCCCAAGAAGGTCAGCGTTGCCTTTCCCACCGGCGCAAAGGAGCTGACCCTGGCGGTTTTAAACCTGATCACCGGACTGCTGCTGTTTAACAGTATGTTCTTCGGCGGTGTTAATCTGGGCTTTGCCATCTTTGCGGCCCTGAATCTTTTGTTCGCTGTGGGCTATCTGCTATGCTCCGGCTGCCGGTTCACCGGCTACAGTGTTGCTCTGCTTTTACTAAGCTTAGGGATCACGGCAGGCTTTGCCCGCTCTGACGATGGCTTCGTAAAATTCGTTCTGTTTTGTTTTTTACTGGTCAGTGAAAACCTGGGCCTGTGCCTGCTGGCCGGTCAAAACCGCTGCCTGCCCGGCAGTGCGGCTTCTCTGCTGGATGTACCCCGCACGCTGTTTGTGCTGGGTATCGGAAAGCTGCCTGAGGCCTTTCGGGGTCTTCAGGGTGCCTTTCGCCGCAGCGGTTCTGCAGGTAAGAAGGGTGGAGCGGTCCTGTTGGGCTTTGCCGTTGCCATTCCGATCCTGGCGATCCTGATCCCCCTGCTTGTCAGTGCTGACGCAGCCTTTGACGCACTGCTGCAGCGTTTGCCGGATCTGGACTTTTCTGAACTGGTGATCACCGTTCTTATGGGTATCTTCCCCACTTGTGTGCTGTATATCCGCACAGTGGCTCTGCGGCACGCTCCGAATGATCCATCTGCGCCCAAGGTCAGGCGCAAGGGCATCAGCCCCTTGACTGTGAACACCGTTTTGGTCAGTGTCGTGGTAGTATACGGTGTATATCTCGCCAGCCAGCTTGCCTATTTTTCCGGTGGCTTTCTTGGGATCCTTCCGGATGGATATACCGCAGCGCAATATGCCCGCCGGGGTTTCTTTGAAATGGCATGGCTTTGCGCCATCAATCTGAGCATTATGATCCTTGCTGTGGGACTGGTGGCCAAACAGAAAAATGCCCCTGTGTCCACCCGGCTGCTTTGCCTGTTCATCGGTGTCGTAACGCTGTTTCTGGTGGCCGCCGCCAGTGCGAAGATGTTCCTGTATATCGGCATTTACGGCCTGACCCGTCTGCGGGTGCTGACCGAGATCATTATGCTCTGGCTGGGCCTTACGACCCTGGTCGTCAGCATTTGGCTGTTTGCGCCCAGGCTGCCCTATATGAAAGCCATCCTGCTGATGGCACTGGTATTGGGCGGGAGCGTACTCTGGGCCGATGTAGATACTGTCGTGGCCCGCTATAATGTAACCGCTTATCAGTCCGGCAGGCTGGAGAGCGTGGATGTTTCCTATCTGTCCTCCCTTGGCAACGGTGCAGTACCTTACCTGCAACTGCTGACGGAAGATCCTGACCCGAATGTGTCAAAAAAGGCAGCGGAATATTTGCAGTACCAATATTTCTCCTGGGATGAGGATTTCCGAAGCTGGAATTATGTAAACCACATCGCTGAGCAGTATTTACCGAAGCCCCCAACGGACACCGATACCCCATAAATATTACAGGGTGTGCTGCAAAATACTGCAGCACACCCTTAAATGATACAAACATCTACGTCCTGCAAATTCTAAGGATAGATCTTTGAATTTTGCAGCAGCGCCTTCTTCTTTTGTTATTGCTCCTTCACCAGCATGGGGGTCATCAGCGGCTTTTTGAATATGTTTACAAAATGCCTGCACTTCACCAGAAAGGCATAGTAGATGGGGTAGCCGCTGCCAAAGAGAGTCTCGGTATTTCCCATGCCCTTGGCGATGATCACATCTGCATGATCCATTGCCTGTTTTGCTTCGTGGGAGAGCAGGCGCAGCTCCGTGCCCCCAACAGTGTTGCCGTTATCGATCACCGGAAAGGAAATTCCCGCCAAGCGTGCGTCCTCCCGGGTGGCATCGTTATGGGCCGGACCGCCCCGGACACAGAAGGTGATCTGCAAATGGGGATACTGCTTCGCGATCTGCTCTGCAAAGACCCGGTCGAAGCAGATCTCTCCGGCATTGTCCGTCAGATACAGCAGCCGCGTTCCTTTGGACAGATCCCGCTTAAGTGCCCCATATACCGCCTGGTCCAATTCCATATCTGCTGCCTGATCCAGCATTTCATCCAGCTTTTGGAAGCTGACCTGACCCTGCAGCGCCGAAAAATCAATATAATTTCCCAGGATGGCAAATTGCAGTGCCGCAAACAATGGGTCTGCCGCTTTCTCCACCCGTGTCTGAATACTCTCCAGCCGGGTCAGGACGAAGCGGTTGGATTCTTCCTTCTCCGCCCGATACCGGTCCTCTTCCAGGCCATAATATTTCCGATACAGCGCAGTTGCTCCCGGTCCCAATGTGGGAGAGGTCGCATCCTCCGGTGCTTCCAGATATTGCTGCATCAGCTCCCTGGCAAAGCGCATTGCGGTTTCTTCATCTCCCAAGGACCGTGCGGTTTCCAGATGCCGATTTAAATGGCACAAAATACATTCCGTGGTCAATTTCAGGCTCACAGGTCATCCTCCTGTATATGCAAAAGCTCCGCAGACAGCTTCATCAGCTCAGGTGAGCCGCTGCTGTTTTCGATGATCACACTGCCGGGACCCTCATGCAAAAGACCCGCTCGCTCCAGCAAATGGTGCGTGTGCCGGGCCGTTCCCTCGCCACCGTCAAACAGCACCGTTCCCGGTCCGAGGATCTGCCCCACAGTCTTTCGCACAAAGGGATAATGGGTGCAGCCCAATACCAACGCGTCCAGCTTGCCCACATAAGGACCAAGGATCTGCTGAAGCAGCGCTTCCACAGCCGGACCGCTGACCTGACCGGATTCTACCAATTCCACAAGGCCGGGCGCAGAGATCCGCTCCACCTGCACCTGCGGAAACCGGGCCGCCTGGTAGGCAAATTTTTCCTCCCGCAGGGTAACATGGGTCGCCATCACACCCACCCGACCGCCGGGAAACCGGTCCGCCGCCATTTTCAGTGCCGGCTCAATGCCCACGATGATCATTTCCGGATACATCTCCCGCAGCACGCGGACTGCTGCAGAGGTTGCCGTGTTGCAGGCGACCACCAGCGCCTTGATTCTCCTGGGGAGCAGGGTCTCCACCGCCTGCAATGTTAATTCCCGCACCTGCTCCGTTGGCCGGTTGCCGTAAGGGGCATTGGCGGAATCACCGAAGTAGAGGTAATTTTCCTGAGGCATTTGCTTCATCAGCTCCCGCAGGACGCTGATACCTCCTACACCGGAATCAAACACCGCAATATATTCTGACTTGGTGTGCATCCTTTCACCCGCTTCGCTTCTGTATTTTCTTTATTATACCAAAATCCGCCGCCACTTTCAATGGCGAATACATCAGTTGAAAATTTCATTTGGACGCGCCGTTACCCATGGATACCGCTCACGGGGTCAAGAACCTCCCTTACAGCAACGATCCCATCAATAAGAATTTGCTTAGCCTGTGATGCCCATGGCAGCAATGGTCATAATGGGCACATTATCCCGGTAGATCTCGTCAAACTGGCTCAGTGGCAAGGGGTTTTCTCCCGATCCCACCTCGATGGTGTAGCCGGGTTTTCGGAACTGCTGGATGAACCAGTCTTTATACCCGGCAAAGCTGGAAGCATAGGGTGCATCTGCAAGCCGGTATCCGCTGGCAGCCGCCATCTGCTCCCCAAGGGCCTGTGCCCCCGGCACTTCATAGTCCATAAACTGCCAGTAGATCTCCTTGCCCTGGGAATGGTATGCCAGCACCAGCGCCGGGTCAATGTACTCCGTATAGCCCGCCAATGCCTGCGATTCCAACTGATTCAAGGGCGCACGGCCCACATAATCCCTGGGCCCCGGCCGGGTAAAGCCCTGACTGAATTTGATCTCTCTTGCCTTCAGCCACCCGGCGGGATACTGCAAATTCAGGTCCACACCCAAAAGATTTGCCTTCCAGCCGCTGGGGAACGGGATCGACGGATAATCCGCCGCCAGGCGGCGGGCCAGATCATACTGGATGCTCCCCGGTCCAATGGCGCCGGTAACCAGATCCACCCCATCGGGGTCTACCATGGGAACCATATAAATGGTGGCAGTGTCCGCAATTTCCTGTGCAGCTCTTGAGCCAATGCGACCGCTCTTTTGTATCGCCTGGGCCAGCTCCTCCGCATACTTCAAAAGCACCAAGGTGGTGATCCACTCATTGGCATGATGAGACGCAGAATAGATCACTTTCCGCGGACCGTTGCCGATGACCAAGGTCCGAACGGGCCGCTGAAAGGCGGTAGTCGTCAGTACCTCCGAGCGGCAGAAGGGGTATGCGGCAACAAGCTCCTGGATCATCCGATCACAGCTTGCGGCTGTGATGGGTGCTGTGGTATTCACAATTGGCATAAAAATCGCCTCCGACCATTCTATGCATCGGAGGCGATTTGTGTGTCAATTGAAAGATGTCATGCTTTCTCACAGGCATATCGCCTGAAAAATATAACTGTCAACCATTCTGTTCCAGCCAGATGAGCAGCACTGCAATATCCGCGGGGCTGACACCGGAAATCCGGCCTGCCTGACCGATGGACATGGGGCGGATC
>CAYLNV010000032.1:0-9179 GCA_964385085.1 uncultured Oscillospiraceae bacterium | reverse complement strand
CCCCCTCCCTCTAGGCGAGGGAGGCTCTGAGGCGGTGCAACACACCGTCAAACAGAAATTTGACGGTCTTGGCAAGAATGTATATTCTGAATAAATTTTCAGGTTTCTTTACAGCCCCTTTGCTTACTGAAAAATGAGATTGTTATTGCAATTTCGGAAGGAAAAGGTATAATTAACGCAAAAGGAGGCAGTGCTGTGAGAGATTACTTTATGAAAAATCAGCCTATTCGGTTTCGGTTTCCCATTGACGGAGATTGCATTAACAGCAATGACGGCAAGGTTACAGAAAAGGGGATCCTGATTCCGGTAGCTGTGGAAGCACCGGAGGGACATGCTGTGGAAATTTGCGGCGGACCTGCCCTGTTCCGGGACGGTGTCTATCAGGCAGAGGTTTTGATCTCGGATCATGATACGGTTTTGCGTGCAGAAGACAAAACTGCAGGAACGGACTGTCGCATTACCGTGTTCCGTCTAAAAAACCCCGTAGGCGGATACCGGGTATCCTCCGATGACAACATTCTTTTCCTGTGTGATATTACTGACCATCAGGACGAGTATAAGTCCATTTTCGATAACCCCTACCTTGCAGTATATAAAAAGGCCCACGATCTGTATGGGGCAAAGGTCCACCTGAATCTGTTTTACGAATTTGACAGCGAACATCCGGCCTTTACCCCCGGAAGTCATAAGTATTTCAATCTTTCCATGATGACAGATAAGTTCCGGGAGGAATTTCGGGAAAATGCGCATTGGCTGAAATTTTCCTTCCATGCCAAGGCAGAATTCCCAGACGAGCCCTATACCCATGCAGATGGCCCCACCGTCCGGTCCCATATGGAGCAGGTAGTGCATGAGGTGGTCCGCTTTGCCGGTCCGGAGATCCTAAGTGCCTGCACGACCATCCATTGGGGCTCAGGCAACGAAGAAGTGATCGGTGCATTGCGGCAGCAGGGTTATCGGGCCATTGCCGGCTACTTTAATCTGGTTGGTCCGGCGGTTGCCTATTATGCACCCCGGGAGCTGATAGAGCATGTGTATCACCGGGATTTTTGGAAGGACACCCAAACCGATGTGCTTTTCTCCCGGATCGACCGGGTGATCAACAGAGGAACCCTCGGGGAAAACATGGAAGATCTGCAGCAGATCGTTGCGTCCCCCACCCGTGGCGGCTTTGTTTCGGTCATGATCCACGAACAGTATTTTTATCCTGCCTATGACCATTATCTTCCCGATTTTGCAGAGCGGGTTCTGAATGCCTGCAAATATTTGACAGAGCAGGGCTATGAGGGCCGGCTTCTTCAGGAAGTGGACGATCTGGGGAATCTGCCTGTATAAAAACCATCCAACACCTGCGCAGTAATCTTGCTGCGCAGGTGTTTTCTGTTTGATGAACTGCTGCTTGGCAGGGCTCTTGAAGTCTTCCACCAACAAATTTCTATTTATCGGGCAGAAATACCAATTGAAAATTGAAAGCTGAAAATTTCTTCTCCAAACAGGATATGCATACTTCTTAAAAAGCAGGAAAAAGTATGGATAGATTTTTTGGAGGTGAATCCTTTGACAGAAAGAAAAGTCATTTGTGCAATGTTGGCTGCGTCTATGCTGGTGCTGACCGGCTGCGGAAAACGCACCACGGAGGACACACAGCCACAGCCACAGTATACAAGCCCCTACGCAGCGTATGAAGGAGACCATGACAGCCTTTCGGAAGCGATCTACGACGATGCCCTTGGCGCTTTCTATGAAGCCTATCAGCAGGCGCTGGAGGCTGACAGCGTATCACAGCGGTATGCCTATATGGCTGTTGCAGAAGCAAAGCTTTTGCAGTCGGCGGTCATGCTGCCCCTGAGTGCATCCGGCGGCAATTATGCCATATCCAGGCTTGCCCCCAACACCGTCAGCACCGTCCTTTGGGGCAATGATTCCGACCGGTTTCACAATGCCCTTGTAACCACCCAGCCCATCACCGCAGAGGACCGGAGCGTTATGCGTACCCAGTGGGCTGAGCAAAAGGGCACAGGCACATGGGAAAGCTGGGCGAAGCAGTATCTGGAAGATCAGGGCTACACCCTGAAGGACAGCTATACCATGTCCTACACCAGCGACCCGGAGACCTGGGATGTACTGGCAAGCTCCAATGCGGTGGATGCGGATGCCATCGTCAACACCTATGACGGCCTTTATGAATATGATTCGGAAAATGTGCTGCAGCCTGCTTTGGCTCAGGACCATAGTGTGTCTGAGGACGGGTTGAAGTATACCTTTTTCCTGCGTCAGGGAGTCCAGTGGGTGGATTCTCAGGGACGGCAGGTCGCAGAACTGAAGGCCGATGATTTTGTGGCAGGTATGCAGCATATGATGGATGCCCAGGGCGGTATGGAATATCTGGTGGAGGACCTGATCGCAGGCGCGGCGGACTATATTTCCGGCCGCACCACGAACTTTTCGGAGGTCGGTGTCCGGGCACTGGACGAATATACGGTGGAGTACACCCTCACAGAGCCCACATCTTATTTCATGACCATGCTGGGCTACGGTGTATTTGCCCCCATGTGCCGGGAATATTACCAGTCGCAGGGCGGCAAATTCGGAAGTGCGTTCAATGCCTCTGCAGAAGGCTATACCTACGGAAGGAGTAAGGATTCCATTGCCTACTGCGGCCCGTACCTTGTGAGCAATGCCACCAGCGAAAACACCATCGTGTTTAAGGCAAACCCTTCTTACTGGAATGCAGATGCCATCAATATCAAGACCATCACATGGCTGTTTAACAACGGTCAGGATGTAACCAAACCCTATCAGGATATGAAATCCGGCACACTGGACGGCTGTTCTCTGACGGCCGCATCCCTGGAAACGGCCCGGAAGGAGCAGGCAGGGGGAGGGGAAAGCTGGTTTGCACGTTACGGCTATATCGCCCCGGCCAATGCCACTTCCTTTATGGCTTTCTATAATCTGAACCGTACAGCCTATGCCAACAGCGCTGACGGCGCAGTGGTGTCTGCAAAAACCCAGACACAGCGGATCCGTTCCGCAGCCGCCATGCACAATGTCCACTTCCGGCAGGCCATTTCCTTTGCCCTGGATCGGGGCGCATACAATGCACAGGTGGTGGGTGAGGAGCTGAAATATGTATCCTTGCGCAACAGCTTTACCCCCGGCAGCTTTGTTTCGCTGGAGGAGGATGTAACGCTTACGATGAGCGGTGAGACCGTAACCTTTCCTGCAGGCACTTTCTACGGCGAGATCCTGCAGGCACGGATCAATGCTGACGGTGGTGCTATGCAGGTCTGGAATCCGGATGCAGAGGATGGCTTAGGCTCTTCTGACGGCTTTGACGGCTGGTACGATCCGCAGGCAGCGGCAGAGGCCCTCCAAAAGGCAATCGATGAGCTGGCTGCGGAAGGGATCACCGTCTCTCCCCAGGACCCCATTCATCTGGATCTTCCCTACGCGTCCTCGGTGGAGCATTATACCAACCGGGCCAATGCCTATAAAAAGTCGATAGAATCTGCACTGGGCGGCTGTGTGATCATCGATCTGGTGGCGGGCACAGATCTGCGGCAGTGGCAGAACGCAGGCTATTTCGTAACTGACGGCACGCAGGCAAACTACGACATTTGTGATATTGCCGGCTGGGGTCCTGACTACGGTGATCCATCCTCGTACCTGGATACGATGCTTCCGGATTATACAGGCTATATGACGAAAAATATCGGTCTATGGTAAATGCACAGGCGGATGGATCACCCATCCGCCTGTCAAATTTCAGTTTTTGGGGATAAAAGCGCTTCTGTGTTACATAATAAGTGGCAGAAAGAAGGGTGGGATTTCTATGGGTCGGTATTTGTTGGGGCGGATCTTGCGGGGATCGCTGTCTGTTGTGATCGTGGTAGGCATCGTCATGGTGCTGGTATATTCCGGGCTGGATCGGGAGCTGATCTTTGCCTCCGACCCGGTTTACAGCAAGCAGGCCAGCAACGGACGGACTGTTTATAAAATGCAGCAGTGGGAAAAATACGGCTATGTGGACTATGTAACCTATGCAGAGTATTTAAACGCTTTGCTGCAGGAGGACAGGCTCTCCCAGACGGAATTTACAGCGGCTGTAGCGTTTGGGGATAAAGCCGGTGATGACAGTCCCGAGGCAGCCCGCTGGGTGGCAGCCTTTACAGAAGAATATGAGCAAAAGGGGTATCAGGTGGTGCGGCTGAACGCAGACTGGAAGGGAAGCTCCCAAAAGTATAAAGAGGGTGGTGAGCCCCGGCTGTTTGCTTACCGGGATATTCCGGTGCTGAGGCGGCTGGGCCGGTATTTTGCGGGGCTGGTGCAGATCGACAATATCCATTATGTTCAGGAGGATATAGAGGACCGGGGCATTACCTTTACCTGGTACGACCCGGTCTACGGCGGCGGGAAATTCTCCCCAGCCATTATGGGAAACGGAACGCAGTATAAATATCTGCTTTATTGCGACGACCGCTTTCCCTTTGTCCATCAAAATCTCATCCGATTAAACTTAGGCACGTCCTACTCTGTCAGCACCGGAACAGAGGTGCTGGAGACCTTGACTGCCCCACAGGGATCTTTTGCAGAAGCCTATGTAACCTATCCTACCGGGGTAACTCAGCGCAGTGCCGACGACCTGCACACAGCGCAGTACGCGGCAGGCTCTCTGGAAAACGGCACAGCGGCCCTGCGTGCCCATTTTACTGACGATTACACCCTGGTCCGCACCCATAAAAGGGGGCTGTCCAAACTGGGCTATTCCTTTCTCATAGGTCTTTTGGCGGTGGTCATTTCCTATGCCATTGCTATTCCTATGGCGCTATGGATGGCCCGGAAACGGGATAAATTCCCGGACAGGCTGGGGTCATCTTATATCGTGTTTATTATGGCTGTGCCGTCTCTTGCCTATATCTTCCTGTTTAAGGCCATTGGCGGCAGCCTGGGCCTGCCTACCACCTTTGATATGGAAGGATCGACCTGGCTTATGTATATCCTGCCGGTGATCTCCCTGGCACTGCCTGCGGCAGCAAACCTGATGAAATGGCTGCGCCGTTATCTGATCGATCAGATGAGCGCTGACTATGTGCGCTTTGCAAAGGCCGGCGGCCTTTCTACTCAGGAGATATTCCGGCGGCACATTTTTAAAAACGCAGCCATTCCCGTTGCCCATGGGATCCCGGCAGCGGTGCTGTTTGCCATGACCGGTGCTATCATCACAGAGCGGGTGTATGTAGTGCCGGGGGCAGGCAATGTGCTGACCCGGGCCATCGGTGCTTATGACAATGGTGTGATCGTGGGCATGGTGCTGTTTTATGCCGTGCTGTCAGTATCCTCCGTGATCCTGGGAGATGTGCTGATGTCGCTGATCGACCCCAGAATTTCGCTCACATCCGGAAAGGGGTGAAGGAATGGAAGATCTGTTTTCCTTTGTTGACCGGGATTCTCTGGAAACGGAGAAGATCTCCGCGCCCCGGTATTCCTACTGGCAGTCTGTGTTTCGGTCCTTTTTTCGGAAGAGGATCAACATTGCGGTGCTGATCCTGCTGGCAGTGGTGCTGGTCTTCACCTATGTGTATCCGGCGGTGATCGGCTATGACCCGACAGTGGATCCCTATGTGAATCTGTTAGATCCCACAGCCAAGCATTTAGGACCGAAAGCAGCCATGGAGAAGTTCGGCTACAATATCCATTGGATCCTGGGAACGGGGGCATCCGGTCAGTCTACCTTTGATGCGGTCTGGTACGGTGCAGGTATCTCTGTTTCCCTGGCACTGATCTGCGCCCTGATCAACCTGACAGTGGGTGTTGCCGTGGGGGCGATCTGGGGCTTCAGCCGTCGGGTGGATGCAGTGATGACAGAGGTGTATAACATCGCTTCCAATGTACCTTATATTTTGCTGATCTCTGTGGTGGTGCTGATACTCTCTGCCAGCTTTTTCAGTATGGTGCTGGCTCTGACCGTTACCGGCTGGCTGTCCATTGCCTACTTTATTCGTACCCAGGTGCTGATCATCCGGGATCGGGAGTACAATCTGGCCTCCCGCTGTCTGGGAACACCCTTGTGGCGGGTGGCGGTGCGGAATATCCTGCCCTTTATGACCTCAGTGATCGTTACCCTGGCGGCTGCGGAAATACCTGCCTATATCTCCTATGAGGTGTTTTTGTCCTATATCGGAATGGGACTTTCGGAAATGTCTCTGGGGCGGCTGATCGAATCCTCCCAGAGCGCTATGGTTACACCGGGCTGGGGCTTTGAGTTCTGGAGTCCGGTGGCGGTGGCATCGGTCATCACGGTGGTGCTGTATGTGGTCGGTCAAAATCTGGGTGATGCCTCCGACCCAAGAAGCCACATATGAGTGAACAGTTAAGGTGTGTGCACAAATGTAAAAACATTTCTGAAAGAAATGCCGAAGCCATCAACTGTCAACTCACATAATAGGGGGAGCGTATGGAAAAGAAAAAAGTATTGCTGTCGGTGAAGGACCTGCATGTGAAATTTCGGGTGCGGGGCAGGGAGCTGAGCGCGATCCGGGGAATATCCCTGGACTTTTACCAGGGAGAAGCTGTGGCCATCGTGGGGGAATCCGGTTCAGGAAAGTCTGTGTTCACCAAGACCTTTTCCGGTATGCTGGAGAAAAACGGCTATATCAGTCAGGGCTCGATCTTGTTTTGCGATGATGAGCCGGTGGAGCTGAGCAGCCTGCACAGAAACCGCCAATGGCAGCATATTCGGGGCGGACAGATCGCCACCGTATTTCAGGATCCCATGGCTTCTTTGAATCCGGTGTTGACCATAGGAAAGCAGATCACCTCTGTGATCCGCAAGCACCAGCACTGCTCTGAGTCGGAAGCCAGAGGGCGGGCACTGGAAATGATGAAAAAGGTGGGGATCTCCCACCCGGAACAGCGGTTTGACGATTATCCGTTTCAGTATTCCGGCGGTATGCGTCAGCGGATCGTTATTGCCATTGCTCTGTGCTGTCAGCCGAAGATCCTCATTTGCGATGAGCCTACCACGGCGCTGGATGTAACCATACAGGCGCAGATCCTGAAGCTTCTGAAGCGGCTGCAAAAGGAGTTTGGCTTCACGATTATTTTTATTACCCACGATCTGGGGGTAGTGGCAAATATTGCCGACCGGGTAGCGGTGCTGTATGCCGGTCAGGTGGTGGAGCTGGGGACGGCAGAGGAGATCTTTTATGACCCCCGCCATCCTTATACCTGGGCGCTGCTGTCCAGCCTGCCCCAACTGGCTGAGCGCAATACGAAGCTTTATTCCATTTCCGGAACACCGCCGTCTCTGTATAGCCAGATCCAGGGAGATCCCTTTGCCCCCAGAAACCCTTATTGCCTGAAAATCGACACATTGCAAGAGCCGCCTATGTTCCCGGTTACAGATACCCATTATGCCAAAACATGGCTGTTAGATCCCAGAGCACCCAAGGCGGAAAAGCCGGAGCAGATCCGGAATTTGCATCAGCGGCTTTTGCAGGAAATACAGGGAGCGTGAACCATGGAGAAGAATAAGACCCTGCCGGACCACGGGCCTGCGGATGAGCAGGGCCGCGAAATACTGCTGCGCTTAAAAAATGTGGATATTGTCTTTGGAAAAGGGGAGCGGGCGGTCAAGGCGGTGAAAAATGCCAGCTTTGATATTTACAAGGGTGAGACCTTCTCCCTGGTAGGAGAATCCGGCTCCGGTAAGACGACTATCGGTCGGGCTATCATTCGGGTCAATCCCTGTGCCGGGGGACAGATCTTATATAAGGGCGTGCCCATTTCCGGAAAAATCTCTCCCAGACTGGAGCGCCAGATCATCCGAAATATTCAGATGGTATTTCAGGACCCTGCATCCTCTCTCAATGAGCGGGCGACGGTGGAATATATCATTTCCGAGGGACTGTATAACTTCCACCTGTTCAAAGATGAAGCGGACCGGATCCGAAAGGTGGAGGATATGATCCGCCATGTGGGACTGCTGCCGGAGCATTTATCCCGGTATCCCCATGAATTTTCCGGCGGTCAGCGCCAGCGGATCGGTCTGGCCAGAGCCATGATCATGGAGCCGGAGCTGGTGATCGCAGACGAGCCGATCTCGGCGCTGGATGTGTCAGTCCGGGCGCAGGTGCTGAATCTGATGAAGCAGTTTCAGCAGGAGCAGCATCTGACTTATCTGTTCGTGGCCCACGACCTGTCGGTGGTGCGGTTTATCTCTGACCGGATCGGTGTGATCTATAAGGGAAATATCGTGGAGATCGCAGAGGCAGAGGAGCTGTTCCGATATCCGCTGCACCCCTATACCCGCAGTCTGATCTCTGCCATTCCCATTCCCGACCCCAAGCTGGAGAAAAACAAGGTGCTGCTGACCTACGATCCTTCGATCCATGATTACAGTCAGGATGCGCCCAGTCTGACAGATATCGGCCATAACCACCTTGTATTTGGAAACGAAAAAGAGCTTCAGGAATATCGGACCATCCGGGAGCAGGCACAGTTTGTGAAAACCGTTACCGTTTCCGATTCACAGGAGCAGGAAGGAACAGAGACCCAGCCGGAAGAGATTTTGAGCCGACCGGTCCACGATACAGGAAGCCGGTGGTATCGTCTGGGTGCGTTTCTGCTTCCTCCTGTGGGCTTGGTCGCCGGAATGGTCTTTCGGAAGTACCGGTATTATCGTAATTACAGTGCCTGCAAGAAGGGTGCGATGGCAGGGCTGATAACCCTTGCCGCCGTTGTGGCTGTTTTCTGCACCGCTCTGATGTTTGCATTGATTTGAATGACAAACCCTAAATTTATCGGACAGCCATAAGGGCAACACCCCATAAGGAAGTGTTGCCCAAGTCCTGCGCCCAGCTTTTTATACTTTTTCTTCTAAGTTACGGGCCAGGGTGTAGCCCTTGCCGTTCACATTCTTGACCTCCGAGGTTACGATAAATGCATGGGGGTCCAGCTTCAAGATCGCATCCCGGATCGCGGGATAACGCTTGGCATAAAGGATGCAAAGCACAGCCTTCTGCTGCCGGCTTTCGTAGCCGGTCTCAATGTCCAGCATGGTTACACCGCTGTCCTGTGTTTCCAGGACCTCATGACGGATCTTTTCGTACAGCGGCGAGATCACGATCAGTTGCACCTTCTTGACACCGGTAACAACAGTATGGTTCACGGTAGCG